>JALRFG010000178.1 GCA_023253795.1 Methylocystis sp. | reverse complement strand
AAACGTCTATGGCGACCTGAAGAAGAATTACATCGACACCGGCAAGGTGCGGTTCATTCTGCGTGAATTTCCGCTCGATCCGCTCGCCACCGCCGCCTTCATGCTGGCGCGCGAACTGGGCGACGACAAACGTGACGCCGCCATTAACCTGCTCTTCTCGCAGCAGAAGAATTGGGCCTTTATCGACAAGCCGCTTGATGGCCTCGCCAATGTCCTGAAACAAACGGGCATGGGACAGGAGCGTTTTGAGGCGATCCTCAAAGATCAGGCGCTCTATGAGAAGGTCAATAAAGTTCGCGACCGCGCGGCGGAGAAATTCGGCGTAAACTCGACGCCGACCTTCTTCGTCAATGGCGAGAAATATACCGGCGAAGTCACGCTCGCCGACATCGACAAGATCATCGCCGCCAAGTCAGCGAAATAAATCTGTCGTTTTTTCATTGAAATTTGCAATGGCCGGGCGCTTCCCGGCCATTTGCTTTTTCAGCCCGAACGCCGCGTCAAAAGCTGCTTCTGCGCTCCAGCGCCGCCGCCAGCGTGCCTTCATCGAGATAATCGAGTTCGCCGCCCACCGGCACGCCATGGGCGAGGCGCGTCACCTTCACGCCATGCGGCTGCAGCAGATCAGCGATGTAATGCGCCGTCGTCTGGCCGTCGACCGTGGCGTTGACCGCCAGCACCACTTCGCCCATCGCGCCATCGCGCACGCGGTCGATCAGCGCCGCAATCGTCAGATCGTCGGGCCCGACGCCATCGAGCGGCGACAAGACGCCGCCGAGCACATGATAACGGGCGTTGAGCAGACCGGCGCGCTCCAGCGCCCAGAGATCGGCGACAGCTTCAACAACAACCAATATTGTTGGATCGCGCCGCGTATCGCGACAGATCGTGCAGGGATCGCTGCTATCGATATTGCCGCAGGTCGAACACATCACAATGCGTTCCCGCGCCGCCTGCATGGCGTCGGCGAGCGGCGCCAATAATTCGTCGCGCTTGCGGATGAGATGCAATGTCGCCCGCCGCGCCGAACGCGGCCCAAGCCCCGGCAAGCGCGCCAGCAATTGCACGAGACGTTCGATTTCCGGTCCGGCGACGCGCTCAGCCATATCAGCCGAACGGCAGCTTGAAGCCCGGCGGCAGTTGCAGACCGCCGGTCAGTTCCTTCATCTTCTCGGCCATCGCTTCATCGGCCTTGCTGCGCGCCTGAAGATGTGCGGAGACAATCAGATCTTCGAGGATCGCCTTTTGATCCGGCGCGAGCAGGCCGGGATCGATCTCGATCGCCTTGAGCGCCCCCTTGGCAGTGAGACGGAGTTTCACCAACCCGCCGCCGGCGACGCCTTCCACCTCAACCTGATCGAGTTCGAGCTGCGTTTCTGCCATTTTGGCCTGCATTTGCTGCGCCTGTTTCATCAGGCCCATGAAATCCATCATCGAACCGCTCCCTCAGTCTTCCTCGATCGGAGACGCGTCATCCCAGACTTCGTCCTCCGTCGGCGCGGCGTCGCCGCTTGTTGCGACGCCATCATCCCGACCACGCACGGCGACTATCTGCGCGCCGGGGAAATGCGTGAGAACGGCGGCGACCATAGGATCGGCCTCCAGACTCGAACGACGCGCCTGTTCTTTCTCGGTGCGCTGTTCTTTCAGAGTCGGCGCGCCGCCAGCGGCGACAATCGACACCATCCAGCGCTCATTCGTCCAGAGCTGCAGTTTCTGCGTCAGCGTCGAAGCCAGATCGCGCGCGCCGCCGGGCGCTAATTCAAATTCAATACGGCCGGGCTCGAAGCGCACCAATCGCACGTCGGAATCTAGCGCCAGCTTGAGGCGCATGTCGCGCTTCTCTTCGGCCAACGCCACCAGCGCCTCAAAACTCGCAATCGCGACTGTCTGCGCTATCGGCTGCGTAACAGGCGCCGGCGTCGCGGGGGCAGCTTGTGTCGCCAGTTGCGCACGGGGCGACGAACTCGCCAAACGCGCCGTCGCAGGTCCGCCGGCACCGGAGCGAGGCGCGCCGCCAGATGGCGCGGACAAACCGCCGGCGGGCGCGCCGCCAGTTGCGGCAAGCTGCTTCAACGCTTCGCCGGGCGTCGGCAGGTCGGCGGCGTAGGCGAGCCGCACCAGCACCATATCGGCGGCCTGCAGAGGGCGTTGTGAAGCACGCAATTCATCAACGCCCTTCATCAGGATTTGCCAGGCGCGCGTCAGAGTCGGGATGGAGAGTTTCTCCGCCGCCGCCTGCCCGCGTCTTTTCTCCTCCGGCGTCAGCGCTGCCGAATCCGCCGTTTCCGGCGCCAGTTTGAAGCGCGTCACGAGATGCGCGAACTCGGCCATTTCAATCAACGCCTGCGCCGGATCGGCGCCGCCATTATACTGATCCTCAAGCAAGGCGATGGCGGTCGCGATGTCGCCGGCCATTGTCGCTTCGAATAAATCAATGACCCGCGCCTTGTCGGCGACGCCCAGCATCAATCGCAGATCGTCAGCGGCGATGGCGCCGTCGCGCCCATGCGCGGCGCCATAAGCGATGGCCTGATCGAGCAACGACAGGGCGTCGCGCACCGATCCTTCTGCGGCGCGCGCGATCATCGCCAACGCATCCGACTCGATCACCACCTGTTCCGCGTCGCAGATCTTGCGCAGATGTTCGGCGAGCAAGCCGGCGTCGATGCGCCGCAAATCGAAACGCTGACAGCGCGAACGCACCGTCACCGGCACCTTGTCGATTTCGGTCGTGGCGAAAATAAACTTCACATGCTCCGGCGGCTCTTCGAGCGTCTTCAGCAGGCCATTGAATGCGGCCTTGGAGAGCATGTGCACTTCGTCGATGATGTAGACTTTGGTGCGCGCCATCACCGGGCGATAACGCGCATTGTCGATAATCTCACGCACATCGTCGATGCCGGTATGCGAGGCGGCGTCCATTTCCAGAACATCGACATGACGCGAGTCGATGATCGCCTGACAATGCACGCCCAGCGCCGGCATGTGGATCGTCGGCTGATTAATTGCCGGCTGGCCATCCGACGCCGGCAATTCATAATTGAAGGCGCGCGCGAGAATGCGCGCTGTCGTCGTCTTGCCGACGCCGCGCACGCCGGTCAGCAGATAGGCCTGATGGATACGGCCAAGATCGAAGGCGTTTTCGAGCGTCCGCACCATCGGCTCCTGGCCGATAAGATCCGCGAAACTGGAGGGGCGATATTTGCGCGCCAGCACCCGATAGGCGGCGGGCGGCGCATCGGCCGGGAACAGCGCGGGCGACTCGTCAGGAAGGAGCGATGCCCCCGGCGGGTCGTGCTCGTGGTCCATACTGCTGGTCAAGGGCGATGTGGCCTGTCGCGCCGGCTGGGCGGCGCGGGCGGAATTTTCCGGCCGACGCCGCCCGCCAATGGCTGAGAAGGTGGGAGGCTGAACGAAGACCCGCTCAAATTCGTTAGGGCTGCTTCCTTCCGGACCTGACCCGGTTGGCGAGTGAAGCGTCCACCGCCAACCTCCCACCCTCTATCTGGCAGAGGCAGGGCCCGGAGGCAAGGGGGACAATGGGGGGCAAAGGGCGCCAAAACAGCATCGGAGGTCCGGAGCGCCCCCTGCCCCCGGGACGCCCAGCCAACGGATTTTTGGGTTGGAACCGCCCGTCGTTCGTGAAAAAAGCGATGGGT
>JALRFG010000177.1 GCA_023253795.1 Methylocystis sp. | reverse complement strand
CACAGATTCGGGACATCGCCGAAAAGAAAATCGTCGATCTCAACTGCTCCTCGATTGAATCCGCAATGTCGATGATCGAAGGCTCGGCTCGCGCCATGGGCCTGCAGGTGGTGGAGTAAGACGATGGCTCATATCGGAAAACGCATCACCAAGGCCCGCGAGGGCATCGAGCGCACGAAGCTCTATCCCATCGACCAGGCCGTCAAACTGGTGCGCGAGCGCGCCAAGGCCAAGTTCGATGAATCGGTCGAGATCGCCATGAATCTCGGCGTCGATCCCAAGCACGCCGACCAGATGGTCCGCGGCGTCGTCAACCTGCCGAACGGCACCGGCCGCGTTCTACGCGTCGCCGTGTTCGCCCGTGGCCCCAAGGCCGATGAAGCGACAGCAGCCGGCGCGGACGTCGTCGGCGCCGAAGAGCTCGTCAATACGGTCATGGGCGGCACGATCGATTTCGATCGCTGCATCGCCACGCCGGACATGATGCCGCTCGTCGGCCGCCTCGGTAAAGTGCTCGGCCCGCGCGGCATGATGCCGAACCCGAAGGTCGGCACGGTGACGATGGATGTCGCTGGAGCGGTGAAAGCCTCCAAGGGCGGCGCCGTCGAGTTCCGCGTCGAGAAGGCCGGCATCGTGCAGGGCACGGTCGGCAAAGCCTCTTTCGACGAGGGCAAGCTCATCGAAAACATCAAGGCTTTCGTCGACGCCGTCGCCAAGGCCAAGCCGCAGGGTTCGAAAGGCACCTACATTCAGCGCGTCGCCCTCAGCTCCACGCAGGGGCCGGGCGTCAAGGTCGAGGTGTCGAGCCTCGGTGCGCAAACCGCCTAAAATCATTCGATTATCGAAATTAAAAACCGGCGGGAAACCGCCGGTTTTTTTATTCCCGTCGTCCCGGCGACCTCCCGGACACGCGTTCCTGACAGCAGCTTTCGCGACAGCCCGTCGCAGGGGGGCTTTCCGGGCGCTTTCCGCCTTGTCTCGGGGCGCCTTTCCCCATAATTTGCGCCCGCGCGAGAGTTTCGCGCCGGGGGCGCCGCGGCTTCAGATTCAAGCGCGTCGTCCCGGCCCCGCCGCCGTATTGCCTCAGGAATTCGCTTCATGTCCGTGCTGATCGACAAAAACACCAAAGTCATCACCCAGGGTTTCACCGGCAAGACGGCGACCTTCCACGCCCAGCAGGGCCTCGCCTATGGCACCAAAATGGTCGGCGGCGTTTCGCCCGGTAAAGGCGGCACGACCCATCTCGACCTGCCCGTGTTCGACACGGTCGCCGAGGCCCGCGCCAAAACCGGCGCCGACGCCTCCGTCATTTACGTTCCGCCGCCGGGCGCCGCTGACGCCATCTGCGAAGCGATTGACGCGGAAATCCCGCTCATTGTCGCCATTACCGAAGGCGTGCCGGTTCAGGACATGATCCGCGTCAAGCGCGCGCTTTCCGGCTCCAAATCCCGCCTGATCGGCCCCAACTGCCCCGGCGTCGTCACCGCCGGCGAGAGCAAGATCGGCATTATGCCCGGCAATATCTTCTCGCCCGGCTCGGTTGGCGTCGTATCGCGCTCAGGCACGCTGACCTATGAGGCGGTGTTCCAGACGACCCGCGAGGGCCTCGGCCAGACCACCGCCGTCGGCATTGGCGGCGACCCGGTCAAGGGCACCGACTTCATCGAGGTGCTGGAGCTGTTCCTCGCCGATCCGGCGACCAAATCCATCATCATGATCGGCGAAATCGGCGGCTCCGCCGAAGAAGAAGCCGCTCAGTTCCTGATCGACGAAGCCAAGCGCGGCCGCAAGAAGCCGATGGTCGGCTTTATCGCGGGCCGCACGGCTCCTCCCGGCCGCCGCATGGGCCACGCCGGCGCCATCATCTCCGGCGGCAAGGGCGACGCCGAGAGCAAGATTGCGGCGATGGAGGCGGCTGGCGTCAGGGTGTCGCCGTCCCCGGCGCGTCTCGGCAAGACTTTGGTCGAGGTGCTGAAAGGTTAGGCGTAAATTTCCACGCGCCGTTCTATATAAGAAAGCATAGAAAGCGCCGCCGGATAGACGGCGGCGCTCAGGTAGGCCCCGGCGAATGTCCGGCTTCGGACCCGAAACGGCGGCCGAAAGAAGCGGTGAGATGGCGCGTCTGGAAACTGATGGCGGCGCAGGACCGGCAGGACCCCGGTCGGCGCAGAATGAATCCTTCCTCAACACCTCCTTCCTTCAGGGCGCAAACGCCGCCTACATTGAAGAATTGCTCGCGGCCTACGCCGCCGATCCCGCCAGCGTCAGCCCAGAGTGGCGAAAGTTCTTCGCCGATATGGGCGTAACGCCGACCAGCCTCGGACCGAGCTGGGCGCGTCATGACTGGCCGACGACGACAGGCGACGACTGGACTGAGGCCCTGACCGGCGACGCAACGCCGAAAACGCCCATCGCCGCGCCCGACGCCACAACGCCCGAGGATGTGCGACGCGCGACGCGCGACTCCGTGCGCGCGCTGATGATGATCCGCGCCTATCGCATGCGCGGCCATCTGCACGCCAATCTCGATCCGCTGGGGCTCGAAGAGCGCCAGGATCACGGCGAGCTTGATCCCGCCACCTATGGCTTCACCGACGCCGATTACGATCGCAAGATCTTCATCGATGGCGTGCTCGGGCTGCAACACGCCACCATCTTCGAAATGGTCGCGATTCTGCGCCGCACCTATTGCGGCGCCATCGGCTTCGAATTCATGCACATCTCCAATCCGGCGGAGAAAGCCTGGCTTCAGGCGCGCATCGAAGGTCCGGAAAAAGAAATCGTCTTCACCGAGAAGGGCCGACTGGCCATTCTCAACAAGCTGATTGAGGCCGAAGGTTTCGAGAAGTTTCTCGACGTCAAATACACCGGCACCAAACGTTTTGGTCTCGACGGCGCCGAATCTATTGTTCCGGCCCTTGAACAGATCATCAAACGCGGCGGCTCTCTCTGCGTGCAGGAAATCGTTCTCGGCATGGCGCATCGCGGCCGGTTGAACGTGTTGAGCCAGGTCATGGCGAAGCCGCATCGCGCGCTGTTTCACGAATTCAAGGGCGGCTCCTTCCTGCCGGACGATGTCGAAGGCTCGGGCGACGTTAAATATCATCTCGGCGCCTCATCCGATCGCGCCTTTGACGACAACAAAGTGCATCTGTCGCTCACCGCCAATCCATCGCATCTTGAGATCGTCGATCCGGTGGTGCTCGGCAAGGTGCGCGCCAAGCAGGATCAGCATAACGGCGATCGACTTACCGTTATGCCGCTGCTCATTCATGGTGACGCAGCTTTTGCAGGTCAGGGCGTAGTTGCAGAATGCTTCGGCCTTTCCGGCCTCAAGGGACATCGCACCGGTGGTTCGCTGCATTTCATCATCAATAACCAGATCGGCTTCACCACCTATCCACGTTTCTCGCGCTCTTCGCCCTATCCCTCCGATGTCGCGAAAATGGTCGAGGCGCCAATCTTCCACGTCAATGGCGACGATCCGGAGGCGGTCGTTTTCGCGGCGCGCGTGGCGACCGAATTCCGTCAGCAATTCCAGAAACCGGTCGTCATCGACATGTGGTGCTATCGTCGCTTCGGGCATAACGAAGGCGATGAACCGGGCTTCACCCAGCCGCTGATGTATAAAAAAATCCGCGCCCATAAAACGACGCTGGAAATCTACGGCCAGAGGCTC
>JALRFG010000176.1 GCA_023253795.1 Methylocystis sp. | reverse complement strand
TGCCGTGTTGCGCGAACGTATCGATCAGCTCGCAGCCAGCGATACGAAGAACGCCGATGTCGCGCGCATACTGGATTTTCTGCGAACGCCCTCGCAGCGTCCGCTTTGCGCGCCGCGTCAGCGCGGTTCGGGCGCGTGACCAGAATTTTTCTGATCGCTGGAGAAGCCTCCGGCGACGCCCTCGGCGCGGCGCTGATGCGCGCGCTGCGTGACGCCGCGCCCGAGATCAGCTTCGTCGGCGTTGGCGGCGCGGCGATGACGGCGGAAGGGCTCACGTCGCTGTTCCCGCTGGAGGACATCGCCGTGATGGGGCTGCTGCCAGTGCTCGGTCGGCTGCCAAGCCTGATGGCGCGGATCACGCAAACGACGCGCGCGATTATCGACGCCGCGCCCGATTGTTTAGTGCTGATCGACGCGCCGGATTTCACCCATCGCGTGGCGAGACGTGTTCGGCGTCAACACCCACATCTGCCGATCATCAATTATGTCAGCCCGACAGTTTGGGCGTGGCGACCGGGCAGGGCACGCGCCATGCGCAGCTATATCGATTGCGTACTGGCGCTGCTGCCCTTCGAGCCCGCCGCCTATGAACGGCTTGATGGACCGCCGTGCGTTTATGTCGGTCATCCGCTGATCGAACAGCTCGACGCGCTTACGCCTGCTGCATCACGCGAAAACGGTCCCTTGTTGGTTCTGCCCGGCTCTCGCCGCGCCGAAATCGTGCGCATGACGCCGCTCTATGGCAAGACGCTGTCCTTGCTGAAAGCGGATTTCCCCGATCTCGAGGTCGTCATCCCTGTCGCGCCGAATATGGCGGAACCACTGGCCGACGCGCTTCAGGATTGGCCGCTGTCGCCCCGTTTGGTGGAGCAGTCGGAGAAATACGCCGCGTTTCTTCAGGCGCGCGCCGCGCTCGTCACCTCGGGAGCGGCGACGCTTGAGCTGGCGCTGGCCGGCGCGCCGATGATCGTCGCCTATCGGGTCTCGCCGCTGGAGTCGCTGCTGCGTTTTCTGGTGAACGTCGACTCCATCGTGCTGCCTAATCTGATCGCCGGCGAGAATTTTATCCCTGAATTCCTGCAGGAGGAGGCAACGCCGACAGCGCTGGCCGGCGCAGTGGCGACGCTTTTACATTCAGACGCCGCACGCGATCGACAAATCTCGGGGTTCGCGCAGGTGCGGGCGCAAATCGCCGGCGCCGGCGACCGCCCAAGCGCCCGAGCGGCGGAAATTGTGCTCGATCACGCCCTTCGGAAAGCGTGAAAGCGCCGCATTCTGTTGTATGCTTCCCGCCACTATCGCGTCAGGGCTCTGGCGTGAGCAGATGATCCTCGTTGACGCCCACTGAAGAGACGAACGCTTGTCCGACGCGCCGAAGAAAAACTATTTCGCCCGCAAATCCCTCGAGGTTCTGCTCGCCCGGCACGAGGCCGAAGCGGGCGATGGCCTGAAAAAAGCGCTCGGCTGGGGATCGCTTCTCGCGCTTGGCATTGGCGGCATTATCGGCGCCGGCATTTTCGTTCTCACCGGTACGGCGGCGGCGAAATACGCCGGCCCCGGCGTGATGATCTCCTTTCTATTGTCAGGCCTTGCCTGCACCTTCGTCGCGCTTTGCTATGCGGAACTGGCGGCGCTGATGCCGGTCTCCGGTAGCACCTACACCTACGCCTATGTGACGCTGGGCGAGCTCTTCGCATGGGTGATCGGCTGGAATCTCGTTCTTGAATACGCAGCCGGCGCCGCGACGGTCGCGGTCGGCTGGGCGGGATATTTCACCCGTGTGCTGAAGGGCTTTGGACTGACGCTGCCGCCTGAAATTAGTTCGGCCTATTTCGCATCTTCCGGAACCGGCGATGCGCATGGCCTTTTTAATGTGCCGGCCGCTGGAATTGTTTTGTTGCTGACCTGGTTGCTGGTGCGCGGCACGACGGAGTCGTCAAAATTCAACAATGTCATCGTGGCGATCAAGGTCACGGTGGTGTTGCTGGTGATCTTTGTAGGCGCCGGTTATGTGAACAGCGCCAACTGGACGCCGCTCGTGCCCGAGAACACCGGTGAATTTGGCGTCTTCGGCTGGAGCGGCGTCGTGCGCGGCGCTTCTGTCGTATTCTTCGCCTATATCGGCTTCGACTCTGTGTCGACGGCGGCGCAGGAGGCGCAGCGGCCACAGCGCGATGTGCCGATTGGCATTCTCGGCTCGCTGGTGATTTGCACGGTTCTCTATGTCGCCGTGGCGGCGGTGGCGACCGGCGTCGTCAGCTACAAGGAGCTGAACGTGCCGGATCCGATCGCTTTGGCGATGGACCATACCGGCGCGACATGGATTTCATGGGTGGTGAAATTCGGCGCGCTCGCCGGCCTTACCACAGCGATCCTTGTGCTGCTCTTTGGGCAAACCCGCGTCTTCTACGCCATGGCGCATGATGGATTATTGCCGCCGATTTTCGCGCGCCTGCACGATGAATATCGCACGCCGGCGATCAGCCAGATCATGATCGGCGTCATTGTGGCGATCGCCGCGGGTCTCTTCCCGATCGATCTGCTCGGCGAGATGGTGAGCATTGGCACGCTGGCGGCCTTTGCACTGGTTTGCACGGCGGTGGTCAATCTGCGTCGCAGCGATCCCGAACGTCATCGTCCCTTCCGTGCGCCCGGCTGCGCGCCATCTTTCCCATGGGCGCCGGCGCTGGGCGTTCTTTCCTGTTTTGCGCTGATGGTCGCCTTGCCGCTCGACACCTGGCTGCGTCTGTTTATCTGGACCGGCATCGGTCTGGCGATCTATTTTGGCTATGGCGTCAAACATGTTCGACATGATTAAGGCCTGCCGATGAGCGCGCCGGCGATTGTCTGGTTTCGCAACGATCTGCGTCTCGCCGATCATCCGGCGCTGAACGCGGCGGCGCGTTCCGGCGCGCCGATCATCGCGCTTTATGTGCTGGATGATGTGAACGCCGGCGAATGGCGCATGGGATCAGCCAGCCGCTGGTGGCTGCATCATTCGCTTGCCGCGCTTGCCGCCGATCTCGCCAAACTGGGCACGCCGCTGATCCTGCGACGTGGCGGCGCGCAATTCGTCATCGAGGAACTTGTCTCCGCAACCGGCGCCGGCGCCGTTTACTGGAACCGGCTCTACGAGCCATGGGCGATGCGGCGCGACAGCGAGATCAAGGCGCAATTGCGCGCGCGCGGCGTGACCGCCGAAAGCTTCAATGGCTCTCTGCTGTTCGAGCCGACGACCTTGCGCACGAAAGCCGGCGATCCGTTTCGCGTTTTCACGCCGTTCTGGCGCGCCTGTCTCGCCGCCGAACCGCCGGCGCCGCCCTTGCCGGCGCCCAAAAAACTCAACGCCGCGCCAGCACCGCAAAGCGACGCGCTCGACAACTGGAAACTTCTGCCAACCAAACCCGACTGGGCCGGCGGCATGCGCGCCGCTTGGCGGCCGGGCGAAAAGGCGGCGATGGCGCGACTGAAAGAATTCGCGCAGACCGACATCAACAATTACAAGCTCGCACGCGATTTCATGGCGCACAGCGGCGTCTCGCGTCTGTCGCCCTATCTGCATTTTGGCGAGGTGTCGGCGCGACAATGCTGGGCGGTGATCAACGAAAAGCCCAGCGATGGCGGCGCGGCGTTCTTGCGCGAAATCGGCTGGCGCGAATTCTGTCACCATCTGCTCGTCGTCAACCCGGACATGCCGGAACG
>JALRFG010000175.1 GCA_023253795.1 Methylocystis sp. | reverse complement strand
AATCGACCTTTCTGGCGCGCGTCACCGCCGCCCGACCCAAAATCGCCGATTATCCCTTCACGACGCTTTATCCGGGTCTTGGCGTCGCGCGCGTCGACGAGCGGGAGTTTGTGCTCGCCGACATCCCTGGCTTGATCGAAGGCGCGCATGAAGGCCATGGGCTCGGCGATCGCTTTCTTGGTCATGTCGAGCGATGCCGCGCCCTCCTGCATCTTGTCGACGCCACCGGCGAACACGCCGGACGCGATTACAAAACCGTCCGCGCCGAACTCGCGGCCTATGGCGCCGAACTCGACGAGAAGCCCGAAATCGTCGCTCTGTCCAAGATCGACGCCGTTGACGCGGAAACCGCCAAAAAACAGCGCGACAGACTGAAACGCGCGATGCGCTCCAGCGGCGCCGGCGAGCTGTCGCAAGGCCCCTTGCTGCTGTCGTCCGCCTCTGGCGCCGGCGTCACAGAAGCCCTGCGCGCCATCGCAACCATCATCGTCGCGGCGCAAAATGACGAAGCGGCGCCGGCCGAACCTCTGCCATGGACGCCGTGAAGATCAGGTAACGCGTCATTGACGTTAACCAACACGCGGCTTATCTTCGTTCCGCTATGATCAGACGAGACCTAGGGTCGATGCATTATGGACGAACAGCGGTGTCGCTGTTCGTTTTCTATATGCTCATCCTGCAAGGCCTCATCGCCAGCGCCGCTTGGGCGACGCCGACGAGCGGTCCCTATGCGGACGCAATCTGCATCAGCAAAGCCTCCAATCCGATTGACGGCGGCCCGGCTGCGCCCGCGCGCCATAGCCGCCATGACGCCTGCTGCGTCTTTCACGCGGCCAGCTTCGGCGCCGGCGCCGCCCAATCGCCGTTCATCGGCGAAACGCCGCCATCGCTTTTTTATATTGAGAAACCGCTCGCTTTTGACGATGCGCGCGGACGCTATGAGCCGGCGACGCCGCCGCTCGGCTCGCGCGCGCCGCCTCCCCTGATCTGACGCCTGCCGCGGCCAGCGGCGTGTTGCGTTCCTGCGCCGGAGCTATCCGTGCGCGAGAACAGGGATTCATCTATTTCGTCGCCTGACGCAGAACCATTATCGCGCGCGGTCCAGACACCGGCGCTCAATGCGTTCAGAATCTCGACGAAATCATCACGACAGATTTCTCAGCCATGGAACACAAACGTCCTGCGCCGCGCAAAACCGCGAAAGCGGTGGCGGCGACCCCAGCCGACATGAACGCCCGCCCGGATGTCAGAGGACGGATCGAGGTCGTTGAAACCTTCTTCGATCACGATGGCCGCCCGATCAAACACAAGGAGCTGGACGCCGCTCGCGTCTCCCGCGCCTATGACGCGCAGGGCCATCAGATCGAGGAGCGATATTTCAACGCCGAGGGCAAGCCGACGGTGCGCAAGGATCTTGGCGCCGCCCGCATCTCCTGGCGCTATGACGGCGATGGCCGGCAGGTCGATACGACCTTCTTTGGTCCCGACGGCGCGCCCGTGCGCCGTCATCCGGCGCCGCCGCGCAAACGGGCGCTGCAACAAGCCTGATTCCGCGATGCGTAACGCATGCGCGGCGTCCCGCCGCGCACTGGTCTCATGGCTTGTCGTCGTCTCGAAGCCAGGAACTGATTTTGGCTCATGCGTCTGTTTCTGACGCAAAAACTGGATATGCGCGGAGGGCTGAGCCTCAAAATGCTGCAGTCGGATGTCGTTATATCGACTATATCGACATCAGCAGCGGCGGGAAGAAACAAGAATTTTGTCTCTTTCGCCAAATGTCGTCGCCTGCCGCTTGAAAGACGCCGCCGCCTAATTATCTCACGTGGAGCCGCGCGATGTTAATTGCAGCGCTGCGTGCGCCGGTGTATGGCGTATGGCGATAGGCTTGATAGGCCGCATTGTTTTTGCCCCAGTTGGAGCTGCGGCCAAAGCTGCTGCTCGTCACAAATCAACGTAAGGGAGCAAATATGATCAAGCTTGCTATGACAACTGCCGCTGTGGCTCTGGCGATGACTACCGGCGCTCTGGCCGAAAAATGGAGCGTCACCGAACAGGCCGCTTCCGGCATCAAATACGCCACGGGCACCTGGACCCTCAACGCCGAAGGCGACAAGGTTGCGGGCAAGGCGGACATGCAGCTCGATAACGGCACCATGCTCAGCTACAAGCTTGAGGGCACGGTCGCCGGCGGCGTCTACACGCTTAACTTTGTTGGCCGCGACGACGGCAAGAAGAACTGCGTCTTCACCGGCAAGCCCAGCGCCGGCAACGCCCGCGTTTACGCCGGCGAAGCCGCTTGCGAAGGCCAGACCCTGTCGATCCGTGGCGGCGTTCAATAAGCAGACCGTCAAAACGATATGAAAACGCCGGCCCTTGTGGCCGGCGTTTTTGTTTTCAGGCGATGACGTATTCGATCATGTCGTCTTGGCGATCATATAGCCGGCGACAGCGAAGATCAGATTGGCGAAGATCGTCGTCAGCCGATCATTCTTGCTCGACAGCGCCTTGCTCACCTGCGCGCCGAACAGGCCGCCCAATGCGCCGCCAAACAGAAACGTTATCGCGAGCGGCCAATCAACCAGACCCGAGAACGTGTAGTTGAGCGCCGTCGTCAAACCGAAGGCGGCGACAGCGACAAGAGACGTGCCAATCGCCTTGATGATTGGCATGCCGGTGGAGCCCACCAGACCAGGCACAATCAAAAACCCGCCGCCAATGCCAAAAAAGCCAGAAAACAGTCCCGTCACCAGACCGTAGCCGAGCACCTTTGGCGCTTTTTCAATCGTGCATTCAACGCCCGGATTGCCGGGGTTGCCGCGTCCGCGCAGCATCAGAACGCCGACGACGATCATCACCAGCGCAAACAGGAACAGCAGTTTTTGACCGTTGAACGCCTTGCCGAGCGACGAACCGATCAAGGCGCCAACCACGCCCGCGCTCGCATACATGCCGCCGCAGCGCCATTTCACATTATCGGCGCGCGCATGCGCCCGCAGATTGATCATGGCGTTCACCGCTACGGCGAGCGCGCTGGTGCCGATGGCGACATGCGGATTACGCACGCCAATAGCGTAAACCATCAAGGGCACCGCCAGAATCGATCCGCCGCCGCCAACAAGCCCGAGCACAAAGCCGACCACCGCGCCGGCGCCGGCGCGGATGAGATGCGAATGGGTCGGCAGATGCAGAAATTCCTGCATCTGCGCCGAGTGCATGAGCTGGGCGACAGCGTCGACGATCACGACGCCGGCGTCTCCTCATTGCGATTATGCATGTGCGGCTTGCACAGATATTCGCGACCCTTCAACATCAAATGCCAGTAGATTGGCGGCAGCAGACGATCTTTCAGATACCAGGCCGCGCGCGTCGGCTTTGTGCCGTCCAGCAGCCATTTGGGGAAGCTGGGCAGAAGTTTTCCGCCATAGCCAAACTCCGCCAGCACAATCTTGCCGCGCTCCACCGTGAGCGGGCACGAGCCATAACCGTCATAGGCGACCATCGGCTCCTTGCCATCCAGCACCGCGAGCAGATTGACGGCGACAACCGGCGCCTGTTTGCGGGCGGCGGCGGCGGTCTTGGCGTTTGGCGTGGTTGTGGCGTCGCCAAGTGCAAAAACGTTCGGATAACGCACATGCTGCAAGGTGAACTGATCGACGGCGATGAAACCGGTTTCCGCCGCCAGCGGGCTCTTGGCGACAAATTCCGGCGCAACCTGCGGCGGCACCGCATGCATCAT
>JALRFG010000174.1 GCA_023253795.1 Methylocystis sp. | reverse complement strand
CGAGATGATCGCGCAGCGCGTGACGATCGGCTGGCGCATAGCCCAGCCGGAAGCGCGCCCGCGACGCCGCCGAAATCTGCCGGCGATCCAGATAGGCGCGCGCCTCGCGCCCCGCCGGCGCGGCGAGCTGTTTTTCGAAAAACTCCGCCGCCCATTCCAGCGCGTCGCCGAGCGTGGCGCGCCGCGCATCGGCCTCGCGCTGCTCTTTGGTCTCGACAGGCATCGGCAGACCGGCGAGGCCAGCGAGCCGCTCCACCGCCTCCGGGAAAGAGAGCCCCTCGGTCTCCATCAGAAAGGTGAAGCCGTCGCCATGCTTGCCGGAGGAGAAGTCGTGAAAGAAGCCCTTTTGATCATTGACGTAGAAGGACGGCGTCTTTTCCGCATTAAAGGGCGACAGACCGCGCCACTCCCGCCCCTGCTTGGCGAGCTTCACCTTACGACGCACGACCTCCGACACCGGAACCCGCTCCCGGATTTCGTCAAGGAAGGAGGGAGAGAAGCGCATTCGGGATATTCACCATGCTCAAACGCGCCGGCGATCCCGCGCGCATCGGGGAGCGAAAGCGCCAAATTCACCCTTCCGACGAAAACCGGGTGCGTTAGGCGGGTCCGCTTGCTAAAGACCCCTGCTACAGAAAAGGAACTTACCGCGTGACCGACGCGAACGCCACTGACGCCAGCCGTCGCCTGAGCCAGCGCCTGGCCGCCATCCTCGATTATTTCGAGCGCGCCGGCTTTGCGCGCCGCGAACCCCGCCTGCTTCAGCCCGCCGGGGTTTTCCTCGACCGCGCCGGAGAGGATTTTCGCGGCCGCCTCTATCTGACCAGCGACGCCTCGGGCGCCGAACTCTGCCTGCGGCCGGAATACACCATTCCGATCTGCCTCGATTATCTTGCTGGCCGGAATGGCCCGGCCGCGCTGGCCTATGGCGGCTCCATTTTCCGCGCGCCCGAACATGGCGGGACCGGCCACGGCGAATTTTTGCAGGCCGGCATTGAGAGCTTCGGCCGTACTGACCGCGAGGCTGCCGATTCGGAAATTCTCGCCGCCGCGCTCGAAGCCGCAAAAGCCGGCGGCGCCGGCCCGCTGCGCGTGCGCATGGGCGACGCCGGCCTTGTCGCCGCCTTTCTCGACGGCCTTGGCCTCCCGCCCGTGTGGCGCCGACGCGTCGAGGCCGGACATGCGCGCGGCCTGTCGCCATCTGAGCTTTTTGCGCCGCCCGGCGGCGCTGGCGCCGACCAATCCGGCGTGCGCGCGGCGTTGACGCGCGTCGATCCGGCGGACGCCCGTCGTCTGGTTGAAGATCTTTTATCCATCGCCGGCATTACCGCGGTCGGCGGCCGCAGCGCCGCCGAAATCGCCGAGCGTTTTCTGGATCAGGCGACGCTCGCCGAAGGCGCCGGCGTCTCCGCCGAAAAGCGCGCGCTGGCGGAAGCCTTCTTCGCAATCGAAGGATCGCCGGATGCGGCGGCGGCGGCGTTGCGCAAGCTCGCCGAGGACGCACGTCTCAATCTCGACGCGGCGCTCGACGCCATCGACACGCGCGCCGGCTTTATCGCGGCGCGCGGGCTGGCGCTCAACGACATGATCTTCTCGGCGAGCTTTGCGCGTCAGCTCGATTATTATTCGGGTTTCGTTTTTGAAGCGCGTCTGAACGATGCGCAGGAACCCGTGATTGGCGGCGGCCGTTATGATCGGCTGCTCAGAACGCTTGGCGCGCAGGAAGACGTTCCCGCTGTTGGCGCCGCCATCTGGATTGATCGTCTTGGAGGCGCGGCATGAGCGGCCAGAAACTGATTATCGCCTCGCCGTCCAAAGGACGGTTGCAGGAAAACGCCGCCGCTTTTTTTGCGCGCGCCGGACTTGAGCTGACGCAGGGACGTGGCGCCCGCGACTATCGCGGCAGCATCGCCGGGTTGGACGGCGTCGAGGTGGCGTTTCTGTCGGCCTCTGAAATCACCAGCCGTCTGGCGCGCGGCGAAGCGCATCTCGGCGTCACCGGCGAAGATCTCGTGCGCGAAGAAATCGCTGACGTCGCCCGCACTGTTGAATTACTGGCGCCGCTGGGATTTGGCGCCGCCAATGTCGTCGTCGCCGTGCCGCAGGCGTGGATCGATGTGCGCGTCATGGCCGATCTCGCCGATGTCGCCAGCGGGTTTCGCGCGCGTCACGGACGTGGCCTTCGCGTCGCGACAAAATATGTGAACACGACCCGACGCTTCTTCGCCCAGCACGCGATTGACGATTACCGCATCGTCGAAAGCTCCGGCGCAACCGAAGGCGCGCCTGCCGCCGGCGCCGCTGATCTGATCGTCGACATCACCACCACTGGCGCAACGCTTGTCGCCAATGCGCTGAAGGTGCTCGACGATGGCGTGATCCTGCGCTCACAAGCCAATCTTGTCGCATCGCTCACCGCCTCGTGGAGCGAAACGGCGCGCGAAGCGGCGCGCGTCATTCTCTCACGCATCGCGGCTGAAGAAGAAGCGCGCACAAAGCGCGACGTGCGCGCCGATCTCGCCGCTTTCTCTGCGGACGCGGCGCGCGAAGCGGAGACGCTTTTTGGCGCAACGGCGCGTAACGGCGCCGTCGGCGAAACGGTTTTCTCCTGTCCCGCGAAACATGTCGGCGCATTGGCGGATTGGCTGATCGGCAAAGGCGCGACGCGCGTGACCAGCGCCAAATATGATTACGTCTTCACCGCCGATAACAGCCTGTGGCGACGGCTGGCGACGCGATTGCCCGGGGCTGCGTAAAGCCGCAGCCCTTTATCTGTCTTGTTGAAGCGGCACCAGATCGCGATCGAGCAATGCGAACAGCAAATGGTCGCGCCATTCGCCGTTGATGTTGAGATAGCTGCGCGCATAGCCTTCCTGATGAAAACCAACGCGCGTCAGCAGACGCTTTGACGGTTCATTGGTCGGCAGACAGGCCGCCTCAATGCGATGCAGACCCTGCTTCTCGAAAATATAGGCGCAGGCGAGACGCACGGCGCGGGTCATATAGCCTTTGCCCGCGTAGGTTTCGCCCATCCAGTAGCCCAGCGACGCTGATTGCGACACGCCGCGTCGGACATAGCCAAAGGAAAGGCCGCCGAGCAGCACATCATCGCTCTCGCGGAAAATGAAGAACGAATAGGCTTCGTCACGCGCCATCTCTTCTGCATGACGTTTGACGCGATAGCGGAAACTGGCGCGGGTGAGATCATCCGCCGGCCAAACCGGCTCCCACGGCGTCAGAAAAGCGCGGCTTTGCTCGCGCAGAGATGTCCAGTCGACAAAATCGCGTAATTCGGACGGCCGCAAATAAAGGCCCTCGCCGACAATCGGCATGCCCCGGCGACCTAATACTCCGAACAAAGCCATTCGCGCCCTCCGTCAGACCCGCGCAGCGCGCGCGCGATCGGCGATAAAAGCGGCGACGCTCGTCGCGTCGTTTTCGAGAACCGTAAACCGCTCTGCGCCCTCAAGACGCGCCGCGATCTCCGCCGGCAAGCGCGGCCGCGCGCCTATCGCGCGCTCAATCGCATCCGGGAACTTCGCCGGATGCGCCGTCGCCAGCGCGACGACCGGCGTCGCCGGATCAACTGCAAGCCGAGCCCGCGCCGCGCGCACGCCGGTGGCGGTGTGCGGATCGAGAACATAATCGGCGTCACGGAAAGTGCGCGCGATTTCGTCAGTCGTCGCCGCCTCATTCACCGAATGCGCATCGAATTCGCTGCGGATCGCCGCAAGCGGCGCCGCCGGAAT
>JALRFG010000173.1 GCA_023253795.1 Methylocystis sp. | reverse complement strand
CACTTCCATCCCGTCGCACCAGCATTCCCAGCCCAGCCCCCAGGCGCCCAGCGTCGGGCTTTCCCAATCGTCTTCGACAAAACGGATGTCATGCAGGCTCGCGTCGAGGCCAATGGCGTTGAGCGACGCAAGATAGAGATCCTGCAAATCCGGCGGCGACGGCTTCAGGATCACCTGAAACTGATAATAATGCTGCACGCGATTGGGGTTTTCGCCATAGCGTCCGTCTTTCGGACGCCGACACGGCTGCGCATAGGCGGCGCGCCAGGCGCGCGGTCCCAGCGCGCGCAGGGTCGTCGCCGGGTGAAAGGTGCCGGCGCCCATTTCCATGTCATAGGGCTGCAGGATCACGCAGCCCTGCGCCGCCCAGAAATTTTGCAGCGTCAGGATCAGCCCCTGAAAGGAGCGGGTGGGCGAGAGATAGGCGACGTCGGCGGTCATGAACGGGTTCCTCTTGCGGCGGCAAGTTATGGGCGCAGACCGGAGGGGTCAACTGCGCGGGGAGAGGATTCCGGTCGGGAATATCGGCGGCGCCGCCCTATACCAGCTCTTCTTTCAGATCGAGCGTGCCGCGCACGCCAATCGAGTCAAAATGCTCCTGCAAAAACTCTTCTGCGGCCGTGCGCCCGATCTGGAAAAGATCCTCGAACATGGAGAAATCCGCATTGACCTTTGCCGTGGCGCCGTAGCGATCGACTGACTCGCCGCCAGAAACCAGGTGGAGCCGCACTTTTTTGTAATGCGTGCCGTCGAGCCGGCCGGAGTCGATCAGACGCGAGACGAAATCGATGGCGCGAAACTCCTGCAACAGCGGCGAGTTGAAAGTGATTTCGTTCAGGCGTTCCATAATTTCCGGCGATGTTCTTGGAATGTTGTCGCGGCGGATTGGATTGATCTGAACCAGAATAATGTCTGCGCAATCTGTTTCCGTATAGAGTGGGTAAAGCGACGGATTCCCCATATAGCCGCCATCCCAATAAAATTCGCCGTCGATCTCCACCGCCTTGAACATGGTCGGCAGACAGGCGGAGGCCATCAGCATGTCGGCGGTCATTTCCGGCCGCTGAAAGAGGCGCGCCTTGCCGGTTTGCACATTTGTCGCGGCGACAAACAATTTGGGATAATTCGTGCGCCGCACCAGTTCAAAGTCGATCAACCGCTCCATCACTTCGCGCAGTGGATTGAGCTCAAGCGGGTTGAGAAAATAAGGCGAAAAAATCTCGGTTGTTTTCTGGGCCACCGTCAAACGCAGTTTGAACGGGTCCCAAATGCTCATGAATGATTCCATCACCTCGCGTTCAAGCGTCGGCAATGATCCATCAAAGCTCACAGCGCGCCAGAATTCAGCAAGCTGTTCGCGCGCCCGATGTGGTCCGCCTTCCGCTAATCCTTCGAGCAGGACAACGGCGTTCATTGCGCCGGCGCTTGTGCCGCTGACGCCAACGATTTCAAACCGGTCATCTTCCAGAAAAGCGTCGAGAACGCCCCAGGTGAAGGCGCCAAAGGCCCCGCCGCCTTGAAGCGCAAGGGTAACGCGTTTCTTTTTCATCAGCCGGCCGTCCAGCCGCCGTCGATCGGAATATCGGTGCCGGTGATTTGCGCCGCCGCGTCGGAGCAGAGGAACACGGCCAGCGCCGCCACCTGATCGACGGTGACGAACTCTTTGGTCGGCTGCGCTTCAAGCAAAACGTCGTGGATCACCTGATCGCGGCTGAGATGCCGGGCTTCCATGGTCGCCGGAATTTGTTTCTCGACCAGCGGCGTCCAGACATAGCCCGGCGAAATGCAGTTCGCCGTGACGCCATAGGTCGCCAATTCAAGCGCTACGACCTTGTTCAGCCCCGCGAGGCCATGCTTGGCGGCGACATAGGCGGATTTGAATGGCGAGGCGACGAGCGAATGCGCCGAGGCGGTGTTGACGATGCGTCCCCATTTGCGCGCCTTCATGCCTGGCACAGCCGCGCGGATCGTATGAAAGGCCGAAGAGAGATTGATCGCGATGATCTGATCCCATTTCTCGACCGGGAAATTTTCGATTTCCGAAACGTACTGCACGCCGGCGTTATTGATCAGAATATCTACGGAGCCGAAGGTTTTTTCCGCATTGGCGATCATGCCGGCGATCTCCGCCGGTTTCGTCATGTCCGCCGGATCGTAGACGCATTTAACCTGAAATTCGCTTTCGATCGCCTGGCGCTCTTTCTCGATGTCCGCAGCGGTTCCAAAGCCGTTGATGACGATATTGACGCCCTCTTTCGCCAGCGCGCGGGCATAGGCTAGGCCAATGCCGCTGGTGGAGCCGGTGACGACTGCGTTCTTGCCTTTTAGAGCCATGCTGGTTCCAGTCACTTTCTTGGGTGCGACGCTGACAGCGCCTATTTTTCCGCCAGATAATCGAAAACGACTTCGCCGAGATCGAGCGTTAGATCGGCCTTGAAATGCGCGCCGGAGATCACTTCGCGCACGGGCAGACGATTAACGTCGCAGGCGACGTGAGAAAATAATTCCAGCGCTGCGGGCGACTCCCACGCGCCTTTCATCACAATGTCGGTCATGTGGTAGCGCACCAGTTCGCAGATGCGCGGAGAGCCGTCGACATGCGGGATGATTTTCACAAGGAAATTCGGGCCGCCAAGCGATTGTGCGACAGCCTGCTGATCGACGATTTTATGTTTGTAGCCGAGCGAGCCGCGGGCGCAGAGCGTTGATCCATAATGCAGCGTGCCGACGATGACATCGGTTTCATGCGTGATTTTCGGATTGGCGAGCTTCTTGGGAAATCCCCAGAGTTCGCGGCCACCGAAGATCGGGGCGCCGTCGTCGAGATACATGCCGTGGACATAGGCGCCTTTTTCCGCGCCATAGCGCACGGGGATCACCTGACCGCTTTCGGTGAAATCGCCGAAGCCGGTTGAATCGGGCATTCGGATGAATTCAAATTTCACGATCGGTTCATCGAACTCAAGCGGCTCCGGCACCACGGCGGCGAGCGCTTCCGGGTCGGTGCGATAGGTGATGACCAAAAATTCCCGGTCATAGAAGCGGTAGGGTCCGCGCGGGAAGGCGGGATTGGTCAACGGCATGGCGAAGGCCGTTTTCCGCACATCGGCAATTTTCATAAGAACGCCCCTGTGGCCGGCGGTCGATCCCGCCGGCTCATGTACCACACTATATCCCCACAATGACGCGTCAAAGTTGAAAATTGCGTCATGCGGGTCGAACCAAGACGTCAGCGATTAGGCGCCGAAGACGCGTTTGAAAATCGTGTCGACATGTTTGAAGTGGTAGGAGAGATCAAACAATTCATCGAGTTCGGCGGACGACAATTTGGCGCTCACCTCCGGATCGGCGCCGAGCAGGCCGCGAAAATCGCCATCGGCGTCGCCGGCGAGATTGCCTTCAAAGGCTTTCTGCCAAACCTTCATGGCGTTGCGTTGGACAAAGGCGTATGCGTCTTCGCGCGAAACGCCCTTTTGGGTGAGCGCCAGCAACACGCGTTGCGAATGCACAAGGCCGCCGAGCTTGTCGAGATTCTTCTGCATGTTTTCAGGATAAACAAGCAGATTGTCGATCACATTGGTCAAACGCGCGAGCGCAAAATCCAGCGTCACTGTCGCGTCCGGACCAATCATGCGTTCGACGGAGGAATGTGAAATATCGCGTTCATGCCAGAGCGCGACATTCTCCATCGCCGGGATCGCCATGCCGCGCACGAGGCGCGCAAGACCAGTCAGATTTTCGGTGAGCACCGGGTTGCGCTTGTGCG
>JALRFG010000172.1 GCA_023253795.1 Methylocystis sp. | reverse complement strand
GGATCATAGCCCTCGACGGCGATGTCGTCGTAGGCGAAGGCGAAGAGATCGGTGGCCGCCGGATTGAGCCGCAGCCGGGGCAGCGGTCGCGGCGTCCGCGACAGCTGCTCGCGCGCCTGATCGAGGTGATTGAGATAGAGGTGGGCGTCGCCGAAGCTATGGACAAAATCGCCGGCGACGCAGCCGGTGGCCTGCGCCACCATTTGGGTGAGCAGCGCATAGCTGGCGATGTTGAACGGCACGCCCAGAAACACATCGCCCGAGCGCTGATAAAGCTGGCAGGACAGCCGCTTGCGGCCATCGACCTCCGCGACATGGAACTGGAACAGGCAATGGCAGGGCGCGAGCGCCATCTTGCCGAGGTCGGCGGGATTCCATGCCGAGACGATCAGCCGACGCGAGAATGGATCACGGCGGATATCGTCGATCACGCCCCGGATCTGGTCGATAACCCCGCCGTCAGGCGTCGGCCAGGCGCGCCATTGCCGGCCATAGACCGGCCCGAGATCGCCCTGCGCATCGGCCCATTCGTCCCAGATGGTGACGCCATTGTCCCGCAGATAGGCGATATTGGTGTCGCCCTTCAGGAACCACAGCAACTCATGAACGATGGATTTGAGATGCAGCTTCTTGGTGGTGACGAGCGGAAACCCCTGCGCCAGATCGAAGCGCATCTGATGCCCGAAAATCGACAGCGTGCCGGTGCCGGTCCGGTCCTCCTTGCGCACGCCGTCGCGCAGAATCGTTTGCAGCAGTTCATGGTAGGGGCGCATGCAGGGCTCTTAGCAGTTTTGGGCCAGCGCCGCCAGCACTGCCGCCCCCTCCCCCGAAACGACGCGTGATGCGCCAACCTTGACAAAAATTAATCCCTGAAAGGTCCGAATCCGCTCGCGGGGCGGGCGGCGCGGCCCTATATTTTGTCTCCAAGGGGGCCGATCGGCCCCGCAAGAAGGGGAACATACAATGTTGGGATTTCTGGCGCGCAAACGCGGGTCGCTGCTGGCGCTGACGCTCGCCGGCCTGCTGGCGCTGGCGCCGGCGGTCGCTGAGGCGCGCATGGGCGGCGGCGGCAGCTTCGGCTCGCGCGGCGGACGCACCTGGTCAGCGCCGCCTTCGACGCGCACCATGCCGGGCGCGGCCTCGTCCTTCGACCGCTCGGTCACGCCGCGCACGGCGCCGGGCTATAATGGCGGCTATATGGGCCAGCCGGGCTACGCCGGCTCGTCTTTCGGCCGCGGCTTTATGGGCGGCCTCGCCGGCGGTCTGCTCGGCGCAGGCCTGTTCGGCCTGCTGACCGGACAGGGCTTCTTCGGCGGCATCGGCGGCTTCATGTCGATCATCGGCCTGCTGATGCAGGTCGCGCTGATCTACTTCCTGGCCCGCATGGCTTTCGCCTGGTTCGCCAACCGCAACGCGCCGGCGGCGCAGCGCTTCGGCGGCGCGCCGTTCGGCAACGCCTTTGGCGGCGGATCGCCCTTCGGAGTGTCGGGTCCGCAGCCGGGCGCGGGCGGCTTTGGCGGCTGGAACGGCGCGCGTCCGGCGTCATCGACGCCGATCAAGCTGGAGCCGCAGGACTTCGACGCCTTCGAACGTCTGCTCGGCGAGATGCAGGCCGCCTATAGCCGCGAGGATCTTGGCGCGCTGCGCATGATGTCGACGCCGGAAATGGCCTCCTATTTCGACGACGAGCTGGAGGCGAACCGTCGCAAGGGCGTCGTCAACCGCGTCTCGAATGTGAAGCTGCTGTCGGGCGACCTTGCGGAAGCCTGGCGCGAGGGCGGCGATGAATACGCCACGGTCGCCATGCGCTTCGCGCTCAACGACGTGATGGAGGACCGCGCCACCGGCAAGGTTCTGCCGGGCTCGCCGGGCCCGAGCGAAGCCACCGAGGCCTGGACCTTCCGTCGCGACGCCGGCGCAGGCCAGCGCGGCTGGAAGCTCTCGGCGATCCAGCAGTCGGCCGGCCGCGCGGAGTCCCGCGTCGCCTGAACGAAGATGTGCTAAATGATTGACGCCCTCTCCTGAAACGGAGGGGGCGTCTTTTTATGTCCGGGCCTCACCTTGTCGCGCGCCGTTTTCTCCGACAGCCTTCCTATCGACGCCGTCTTGCCGCAGATCGCGGAAGCGCTGGCGACGACGCCCAATCTGGTGATCGTCGCGCCGCCCGGCGCCGGCAAGACGACGCGCGCGCCGCTTGCTTTACTCGACGCACCCTGGACGCAAAATGGCAAACTGATCCTGCTGGAGCCGCGCCGGCTCGCCGCGCGCGCCGCCGCCGCCCGCATGGCGTCGACACTTGGCGAAGCGGTTGGCGAGACTATCGGCCTGCGGATGCGGCTTGAATCGAAAGTCTCGGCGAAAACCCGGATCGAAGTCGTCACCGAAGGCGTCTTCGCGCGCATGATCCTCGACGATCCGACGCTGGAAGGCGTCGCCGGCGTATTGTTCGACGAATATCACGAGCGGTCGCTCGACGCTGATCTCGGTCTTGCGCTGGCGCTCGATGCGCAGGCCGGGCTGCGCGAAGAGCTGCGGCTTGTCGTCATGTCGGCGACGCTCGACGGCGCGCGCGTTGCAGCGCTGATGAAAGACGCGCCAACCCTTGTTTCAGAAGGTCGCGCCTTCGATGTCGAAACGCGTTATCTTGGTCGCGATCCAAACGAGCGGATCGATGCGGCGGTTGCGCGCGCGGTGCTGCGCGCGCTGCGCGAAGAAACCGGTTCGGTGCTGGCCTTTCTGCCCGGACAGGGCGAGATCCTGCGCGTCGCCGCGTTGCTGGCGGAAGCGCGACTGGAGAACGTCGACATCGCGCCACTTTATGGCGCGCTTGATCGCGCCGAACAGGATCGCGCCATTGCGCCAGCGCCGAAGGGGCGTCTTAAAGTGGTGCTCGCCACCTCCATCGCCGAAACCTCACTGACGATCGAAGGCGTGCGCGTCGTCGTCGATTGCGGCATGTCGCGCGTGCAACTCTATGAGCCCGATCTCGGACTCTCCCGGCTGGAGACAATGCGCGCCGCGCGCGCCAGCGTCGATCAGCGTCGTGGTCGCGCCGGCCGCACCGAACCCGGCGTCTGCTATCGCTTGTGGGACGAACCGCAGACGGCGGCGCTGCCGGCTTTCGCCGCGCCGGAAATTCTCGCCGCCGATCTTTCAAGCCTCGCGCTCGATCTTGCCGCATGGGGCGTGAGCGATCCGACGCAATTGTCCTGGCTCGATCCGCCGCCGGCGCCAGCATGGAAAGAAGCGACCGCGCTGGCGCGCGATCTTGGCGCGCTCGACGTCGACGGACGGTTGACGCCAGAAGGCCACAGCTTACGCGCATTGCCTTTGCCGCCGCGTCTCGCCCGCATGATCATGACGGCGGCGCATCATGGCGCGGCGGCGCGCGCCGCCGAACTGGCGATGCTGCTCTCGGAACGCGGCCTCGGCGGAAACGACGCCGATCTGTCGCATCGTCTCGATCGCTTGCAGCGTGATGGATCGAAACGCGCCCGCGACGCGAAACGATTGGCGGCGCAATGGGCGCGACAGGCGATGGCGACGACCACGGCGGACGATCCGCATCCACTCTCCGATGGCGCGCTGATCGCCTTGGCCTATCCTGATCGATTGGCGAAATCGCGCGGCGCGCGCGGTGAATTTCTGATGGCGAATGGCCGCGCCGCCAGCCTGCCGATTGAAGATGCTTTATCTCGCGCGCCGTTTGTCGCCGTGGCCGAACTGACCGGCCGCGTCACCGGCTGCTCCCAAGGCAAGGGCGGTTCGATGCACTATTTCGCCCCTGATAAGAACTACTGGGGCGGCCACGGC
>JALRFG010000171.1 GCA_023253795.1 Methylocystis sp. | reverse complement strand
GATGTCCAGATCCTGCTCGACTGGCTGTCGGAAGCGGAGATCGACCGCGCCGGCGCCTTTAAATATGAGCCGGTCGCCGGCGCGCCGGCCAATGATCTCGGATTACCGCCCGTGCCGGAGGACGTGAAGGAAGCGCGATGGAACCGTCTGATGGCGCATCAGCAGGCGATCAGCGCCCGGCTGATGAAACGCAAGGTTGGCAAGCGGTTGTCCGTCATCATCGACGAAGCTGGCGGCGGCCCGGCCGGCGCCCCCGCGAAGGGCCGCACCAAGGCCGACGCCCCGCAAATCGACGGCGCCGCCTTTGTGACCTCCCGCCGGCCGCTCCGCCCCGGCGATATTGTCAGTATGAAAGTCGAACGCGCCGACGCCTATGACGTCTATGGTCCCGCCGCCTAGCCGCCCCATATAGAAAAAGGAAATCTTTCGCGAGGAGCGTTTTCATGACCGAAGACACCCAGGAAAAGCCGACGCCGGAACCGCAGAACCAGGCTCCGGTAAAACCGCACCAGCCGGTCTTTCTGATCCCCAAGAGCTTCTTTTTTATCGTTGCGGCTATCGTCGTCGGCTCATTCGCCATTACGATGTTTGCGCACAATCCCTACACCATGTCGACGGTAGAAGGCGGCGATCTCTATGAGAGCAATCGCGATAATTCGCTAATGCTGTGGGTGGCGATTTTCATCGGCATTCCTGCGAGCTTCTGGGCCTATAAAAACTGGATCTTGCCGCTA
The DNA here is from genome assembly GCA_023253795.1 of Methylocystis sp. Taxonomy (GTDB): domain Bacteria; phylum Pseudomonadota; class Alphaproteobacteria; order Rhizobiales; family Beijerinckiaceae; genus Methylocystis. The sequence continues at coordinate 3,099 of JALRFG010000171.1, read as the reverse complement.
TTCGAGCGCAAATAGGCCCAAGATCCCAAGCTGGTTACGAAGCGCCGCGCGTTAAGAGACGTGCGGCGTTTTCTTTTATGCGGGTGGAGAAGAACGCGCCGTTTCATCCGCAGCCAATCGCCGGGCGCGCAATGCGCTCGATGATTGCGTGCTGCGCGGCCCATGCAAAATGACAAACGCCGGCGGCCGCGTCTGCGCCAATTGAGAAGCCAAACGTTCCGGAAGTCGCGCATGCTGTCGCCGCAAAACGGCTTTCGCTGTCGCAGCGCGCAGCGTTGTCCCCGGTCGGTCAATCACTACGATCGGAACCTGACGCATGATCTCCGTCCACCGTCGCCAGCGATGAAACTGAAGAAGATTGTCGGTTCCCATGATCCAGACAAAGCGCACGCCGGGACAATGACGGCGCAAGTAAAGCAGCAGATCGACCGTGTAGCGCGATCGCAATTGCGTCTCGAGATCGGTGACGACAATGCGCGGGTCGCGGGCCAGACGCCTCGCTACGGCGAGGCGCTGCGCAAGCGGCGTCAGCGCATGCGTATCCTTCAAGGGATTGCCGGGCGTCACCAGCCACCATAGCCGATCAAGCCGCAGGCGCGTCAACGCCAGTCGCGACGCGAGTAAGTGGCCTTCGTGCGGCGGATCGAAAGAACCTCCGAACAGGCCAATCCGCAGCCCTGGCGCATGGGGCGGCAATCGAACGGGCCGTTCGCTCTTCCATCCGCCAATGGTGCGCATCAGCCGCGCACCTGCCCTGCGCCATAAACGCGATATTTAAACGAGGTGAGCTGTTCGACGCCAACCGGCCCGCGCGCATGCATCCGCCCCGTCGCAATTCCGATTTCGGCGCCAAAACCAAACTCGCCGCCATCGGCGAATTGCGTCGACGCGTTGTGCAGCACGATCGCGCTGTCGACCTCATCGAGAAATCGGCGTGCCGCTTCGGCGTCTTGCGTGACGATCGATTCGGTGTGCGCCGAACCGTAACGCGCGATGTGTTCGATGGCCGCCCCCACGCCGTCGACCACGCGCACGGCAATGATGGCGTCGAGATATTCGGCGCGCCAGTCTTCTTCTGTCGCCGGCGTCACGCGCGCATCCGCCGCTTGCGTCACGGCGTCGCCATGTACGGCGCAACCGCTATCCAGCAGCGCCTGTATCAGCGGCGCGAGATGGCTGGCGACACAGGCCTTGTCGACCAACAGCGTTTCCGCGGCGCCACAAATGCCGGTGCGGCGCATTTTGGCGTTGAGCAGAATTTTTTTCGCCATATCAAGATCGGCGTCGCGGTGCACGAAGACATGCACAATGCCTTCAAGATGCGCGAACACCGGCACGCGCGCTTCCGACTGAACGCGCGCGACAAGACTTTTGCCTCCGCGCGGCACGATGACGTCGATCGCGCCATCCAGTCCGGCGAGCATGGCGCCGACCGCGGCGCGATCCGGCGTATCGACCAGCGAAATCGCCGCCGGCGGCAGCCCCGCTGCGACCAGGCCAGCGGCAAGCGCGCCATGGATCGCCCGCGACGAGCGCAGGCTCTCCGAGCCGCCACGCAGGATCGCGGCGTTGCCGGCCTTAAGACACAGCGCGCCGGCGTCCGCCGTAACATTGGGCCGGCTTTCATAAATCACGCCGATCACGCCCAGCGGAGTCGCCACCCGCTCGATGATCAGGCCATTGGGACGCTCAAACCGCGCCAGCACGCGCCCGACCGGATCGGGCAGATCGGCGATTTCCTCGACGCCGCGCGCCATGGCCTCCACCCGCGCCGGATCAAGCGTCAGCCGGTCGAGAAAGGCGGCGGCGGTTCCCCGCGCCCGAGCGTCGGCGACATCCAGCTGATTGGCTTCGAGAATAGCGGCGCAACGGTCCCGGATCGCCGCCGCAGCAGCGCGAAGCGCTCTGTTCTTGACCTCGGACGGGGCCAGCGCCACCGCCCGAGCCGCCTGCCGGGCCGCCCGCCCGAGCGCCAGCAGCGCGTCAGATGACAGCGCCTCGGCGTCGTTGCCGACGGCCGGCGAATCCTGACGAAAAGCGTGCGACATGGAATAATCCCGCGGATAAATGAGCCCCTTGGCTATCACGTCCCGATGCGAAGGCGAAAGACTCAGCAGCGGACCTTGCCGGCGCGACAGGCGCAGTCTATACAGCCGAGCCACGCTCCCTTCGTCTAGCGGTCTAGGACGTCGCCCTCTCACGGCGAAAACAGGGGTTCGAGTCCCCTAGGGAGCGCCATTCCCCATTTGTTCATTATAAAATCAATATCTTATGAAAAATTAGCCAAAATTTTCAATCACGGTTAGTCAATTTTGTTCCGCGATTGTTTCTCAAGCGCTGCCCGTGACATGCGTCTTTGATCGACAGCCCGAGTATATCTTTCTACCTCTCCGAGCGTCTTGTGGCCGGTGATTGCCGCTACCTCATGTGGGGTGCAGCCTGCCTCCGCCATGCGCCTTGCGGCAGCCTTCCTAAGGCCATGCGCCACACATTCGGCCGGCAAACCAGCCGCGCGGATAGCGCCGTTGATCCAAGCTCCATATCCAGCCACGGTAAATGACCGTCCATATTCTGTGACCAGAATTGTGTCGCCAGAGTTAGGGGCAGCATCGAGTATAGACTTCAATTCAGGGTGGACTGGAAGGTCGAGTTTGGCGCCGGTCTTCTGCTGGGTGACGAGAATGCCCTCTCCGTCATAGTCCGCCCAAGTCATTCGATGAACATCAGAACGTCTCTGACCGGTATAGAGGTGAAGAGCAAAGGCCAAACGCTGCTTCGATCCTAATGGCCAGTGAGTCTCAAATTGAGAGATCTGGGCTTCCGTCCAAGTGTGAATTTCACCGCCTTTGTAGGCCTTCATTCTGTAAGTGGGATCGCTGGTTATCCAGCCTCTACATATGGCGAAAACCATTAGCCTCTTTAAACGTTTCAGAAATACGGTAGCCGCACCAGGACGATCCGACATTGATGCGATAATCATGTCGACGTGTTGTCGTTTCATTTGATCAACGCGACGATGACCATGCTCCCGAGAGAATTTATCAAAAATTCTGCTGTAATTTGCTGCTGTTGATGGCTTCAGACGTTTATAGTCCGTAG
>JALRFG010000170.1 GCA_023253795.1 Methylocystis sp. | reverse complement strand
ATGTCGCCACGGCGCAGGCTTTCGACGATGAGATGCGTGAACGCATCGATCTGCATCGGGAGCGACGGGACGCGCGATGGCGCACCATTGACGCGCCGCAGGATCTTGTCGGCGCGATCCGCGCTGCGCCGGCCGATGCGCCCATGCTGATCGATTGTCTGGGCGTCTGGGTGTCAAATCGTTTGCTGAACGACGCCGATCTCGTGGCCGATCGCGCGGCTTTGGTCATGGCGCTTCAGCAACGATCGGCGCCGACGGTTGTCGTGTCGCCGGAAGTCGGATTGTCGATTGTGCCGGAAAACGCATTGGCGCGCGCGTTTCGCGACGCCGTCGGTCTGTTGCATCAGGATGTTGCGCGGATCGCACGCGCCGTCACGCTGGTTGTTGCGGGTTATCCGGTGATGGTCAAAGGGACCCAGGGAGAAACATCGGTCAGATGAAAACGATTCTTGTCACCGGCGCGACCGCCGGCTTTGGCGACGCTTTCGCGCGTCGCTTCATCCGCGACGGACATCGCGTCATCGCCACTGGCCGCCGCGCCGAACGGCTTGAATCGCTTCGCGCAGAACTTGGCGATCGCCTGCACATCGCCGCTTTCGACATGCGCGACACGCACGCTGTCGCCGGTTTTGTCGCCGGCTTGCCCGAGGGTTGGCGAGACATCGACGTGCTGGTCAATAACGCCGGTCTGGCGCTCGGCCTCTCGCCCGCGTGGGAGGCCTCGCTCGACGAATGGGATCAGATGATCGACACCAATATTCGCGGTCTCGTTCATATGACGCGCGCGATTTTGCCGGGCATGGTCGCCCGCAACAATGGTCTGATCATCAATCTTGGTTCAATCGCCGGTGAATATCCCTATCCCGGCGGCAATGTGTATGGCGGCACCAAGGCTTTTGTCCGCCAGTTTTCGCTCAATTTGCGCGCCGATCTTGTCGGCCTGAATGTTCGGGTGACGGATATTGAGCCTGGCCTTGTCGGCGGCTCCGAATTCAGCGCCGTGCGCTTTGGCGGCGACGTCGAGAAGGCGGCGGCGGTTTACGCCGGAACGCAGCCATTAATGCCGGAGGATATCGCCGAGACCGCCGCCTGGCTCGTGTCCTTGCCGTCGCATGTCAACATCAACACCATTGAGATGATGCCGACATGCCAGGCCAGCGCCGCCCTGGCGGTTCGACGAAAGTCGTAATTCAGTATAAACAGACCCTTGTGATGGGTCTTCGACTGATTCGCCTTTGAGGCGAAGAGGTCAAAACTGTTGAGAAGCCCGTGGCCTGCAGGTCAGCGCCACAGGAATGTCACAGTTTCGGGCGCATCTGCGCCGGCCGTTAACGAGCCGTTAATCGGTTGGCGGTAATATTTACCGAAGTTAACGAAGGGGATTCGATTATGCGAAGCGCCTATCGGAACCGGGACTACGCCAGCGTCACGCTGCGCGAAAATATGTTCGCTCTGACGATTGTCGCGGCGAGCTGGGTGATTTTCGCCACTCTGATCACCGGCGAATTCTTCTAATATCCCTCTCCGGCGTTCGACCTAGCCTGTCAGCGCCAGCGACAACATAAAAATCGAGATGGAAATGGCGGCCGCGCCCAGCAGGGCGGCGAACGTCTCTCGAGTCATTGTCGCAACCATCGCCCCAACTCCACCAGCGCGTTATTTCCGCGCTGGTCCAACATTGAAAAGTGCGACGGGGTTGCGCAAGGCTTGATCGCGCAGTCTGGCGCAAGCTTTCGTTGATTTCCGGCAGCTGTGGCAATCCTGTCACGCTTTTGCCCGGCGCGCCGGCGTTATGGCGTTAAAGGCGCGCACAAAACAGCGCAGCGCAGCCGACAATCTCGATTTCGACGCTTGAGAAACGCGCGCGCAAGGCGGCTTCCAGCGTCTCGACGTCGTCGTGACGATTCGAGAACACGCCATGCCGGTTGTAATGCGCCATCAGCAGCTTCGCCGCCCAATTGCGGGTGACGCCACCCTGAAGCAGCGTCGAACCAAAACAAACGCCGCCGGCGTTCATCCATGGTTTGATGTGATCGAAGACAATGGCTTTCGCCGTCATATCGCCGGGCAGGCAATGCAGCAGATAATTCAGGCTGATCGAATCGAAACCCGAATCGAATCCCGCTGTGGGCGGATCAAGGGGCTCCAGCACATTGCCCAAAAAGGTTTCCGGCCTGTAGCGCACGATCCGACGCGCCGCATAGGCCAGCGACATCGGATTGAGATCCATCAGCGCGATACGCGGCTGCGGCGATGGAAAAATGCAGTGATCCAGAAAATAACCGCTGCCGACGCCGATATCGAGATGATTGGCGCTGACATGCGTGTCGAAGAATCGCAGCAGACGCGAGGTTGGACAGCGCCAGATCAGCGGATTGGAAAGGGTCAGAACCCGCAGATCGTAATTCGGCAGCGTGCTGTCGGTGTAAAACGCCTGTCCGGCGGCGATCTCTTCCGCCGTGGGCGGCATGGACGGCGGCGCTTCCGTGCGGCCTAGAATCGGAAGTTCAGCCCGGCGCCGCCTGAGGGCGTCAGCGTCGGCGTCGCCGACGGCGTCTCGGCGCCGGTGTTCATATTCTCCTCGGCGGATTTGTCTGTCTCGACTCCGCCCTGGACTTTGGTTTTGGCGGCCTTGGCGCCACGCTTGCCGCGTTTCGTCTTCTTGGTCTTCTCAGCGGGGGCGGTGGCCGGACCGGCGCTGGCGCCGGTCGCCATATCCTGCGCCACGGAAGGCGGCAGCGGCATTTCTTCGGCGGTAGCCGGGAGGGCTCCGGCGATCAGAGAGAGGCCGATGGCGCAGGAAAAAAGCTGAACCTTAAACGTCGCCATCGGTAAATCCTTGATAATATGCCGTAATTTACTTCTCGTCGCCGGCGATCAGGCGGCGTCGAGAATCTTGGAAATTTCGTCTTTGAGGTGCAGACGCTTCTTCTTGAGGCCCTCAATCGTCGCATCGTCGGCCGGCTCGACATTCGTCTCCATGCGATGAATGCTGCGGTTGAGCGTGTGATATTCCTCGGCGAGACGGGCGAAATGCGCGTTGCTGGACTTCAGCGTGTGAATCGTGGCTGCCTTTTCCGGGAATTCTTCATGCAGCTCATGGGCAACGTGGCTCATTCGTCTCTCCGAACCTTTTTGGTTTGTATGTAAATTTTTCCTTCCGCCGCCAGGGCGGACGCCGTTTTGCGCCGGTTGCGCCGGCGACGGCGCGCGTCTTATAGGCGCTTTGACGCGAAAGCGGAAATCCCAAGAAGTCGCAGTCGACGAAAAACTTCAACGATGATGGATTCTTCGCTTGACGTGCACGGGAGCGGCGATTAGGTTCCGCGCACTTTCGACAGGCCGTAAATTCACGCCGTCGGTGAGCGCCTCGCTCCTGACCTTTCGAATTTAAACGCTGTCGCCTTGCCTGTGACCGCCAAGTTTTGGCTTTCATACCGTCGCTTAGCGGCGACGGACAGGGAGGCACGATCCCGGTTTTCCGGGGTCCTCTGCAACAGGAGCGCCTTGGCCAAACGGCCGACGGCGCTTCGACCGTTTGCGCGTTCCTATGTTCGCGCCGGCGGGTTAGCCACGAAATCCGCCACTCGCCTCCGGGCGAACCACCGGCGTAAGGACGAATTGATGCCGACGATCAGTCAGTTGATCCGCAAGCCGCGGCACCCGAAGACCTACCGCGAAAAGGCCCGCCATCTCGGCGCGTGTCCTCAGAAGCGCGGCGTGTGCACGCGCGTCTACACCACGACCCCGAAGAAGCCGAACTCGGCGCTTCGTAAGGTCGCCAAGGTGCGTTTGACGAATGGCTTCGAGGTCATCGGCTACATTCCTGGCGAGGGCCACAACCTCC
>JALRFG010000016.1 GCA_023253795.1 Methylocystis sp. | reverse complement strand
CCCTGTCAGCGCCGCCGCAATCTCGGGGCGCGCGCCTTCGAATTTGACGCAATCGGCGCCGGCGTCGTGCAGTCGCCGGGCGCTCTCGAGCGCTTGGGCGGGCGTGTCATAGGTGGCGTAGGGCAGATCGGCGATGATGTAGAGGGCGGGGGCCCCGCGCCGCACGGCGGCGACATGATGGGCGATGTCACCCAGCGTCACTTCGCATTCATGGGCGTAGCCGAGACTATTCACGCCGACGCTGTCGCCGACCAGAATAATGTCGACGCCCGCCTCGGCCTCAAGGGCGGCGGTCGGCGCGTCATAGGCGGTGACGACGGCGATCCTGTCGCCGCGCCGCTTCATCTCGGAAAAGGGGAGGACTTGGGACACGCAGAGCTCCGGCGGACGCGGATTTATTGCGCGGCTGTGGCCTTGCAGGCGTTGGGACGCAGCGGAAGCTGTATTTCCTGAAGCCCGCCGCCGCATTTATCGCAGGCCGCGAGCAGGGTCGTCAGCGTGACGAGAAGCGCGAACATGCTGATTTTACGAGCCATTCTATTTTTCCTCCGCACCGCGCCGCGCCAATCTTTTGCGTCGGCGGCGTCCGATCTGCGGTCTATATGCCGGACCGGGCGTAAAAAAGGCGGTAACGCGCTGCCTGTAACGCGCTGCCTGTAACGCGCTCGCCTGTAACGTGCTGGCTTGCATCCAGCGGAAAGCCCGGTATAACCCCGCCATCGCGACGTTCCCGGCCGGGGGCTAAACGGAAGCGCTGCTTTTGGCGGCGAGGGTTCTCCCGTCTTCCCGTGTCTCCGCCTTCGATATTGCTTGTCGAGCCTTTCCGAGGGCTCGAAGGGCTTTGCGCCGGAACGGCTCCGCGACAACGGAAAGGCCAGAACCATGCCTCTGTACGAGCATGTCTATCTCGCCCGTCAGGATATCTCTCCCCAGCAGGTGGAGACGCTGACCGGGCAATTCAAAGCTATCATCACGTCGCTGGGCGGCACGGTCGGCAAGACCGAATATTGGGGCGTGAAATCGCTCGCCTACCGGATCAAGAAGAACCGCAAGGCGCATTTCACCCTGCTGAACATCGACGCCCCGCCGGCGGCGATCGCCGAGCTTGAGCGCCAGCAGAGCATCAATGAAGATATCCTCCGCATCCTGACGCTGCGCGTCGAGGAGCTGGAGGAAGGTCCGTCGGCGCAGTTGCGCAAGCGCGACGATGACGAGCGCAGCGGCGAGCGTCGTGGTCCCGGCGGTCCGCGTGGCGATCGTCCGGATCGTCGTCCGCGTCGTGAAGAAGGCCGTGTCGAGGGAGAGATCGAATGACCACCGGAGCTGCTCGTCGTCCCTTCTTCCGCCGTCGCAAGTCCTGCCCGTTCACCGGCCCGAATGCGCCGAAGATCGACTACAAGGACACGCGTCTGCTGTCGCGTTACATTTCCGAGCGCGGCAAGATCGTGCCCTCGCGCATCACGGCGGTCTCCGCCAAGAAGCAGCGTGAACTGGCGCAAGCGATCAAGCGCGCGCGTTTTCTGGGCCTGCTGCCCTACGTGATCCGCTAAGCGGATCGCGTCGCGCAAGAATTGAAGCCGCGTTCTTCGGAACGCGGCTTTTTCTTTGCGTCATGACGTGTGGGTTCAGTGCAGGAATTGCTCGCGCAAAATCCGCTCCTCCAGCGAATGGCCGGGATCGTGGAGCAGAACGAGATTGGCGGCGTGATCCATCTCGATGTCGACAAAAGCGAGATCGCGGAATTCATCGTGATCGGCGACAACCGAGACCGGCCGCTTCGGCGCTTCCAGCACTTCGATCCGAACTTTGGCGGCGTCAGGCAGTAGCGCGCCGCGCCAGCGCCGGGGCCGAAACGCCGAAATCGGCGTCAGCGCCATGAGACGCGTATCGAGCGGCAGGATCGGACCATTCGCGGAGAGGTTATAGGCGGTCGAGCCGGCCGGCGTTGACACCAGCACGCCATCGGTGACGAGTTCGGCCATGCGCTCCTGGCCGTTGACGAGAATGCGCAGCTTGGCGATCTGCGAGGTCTGGCGCAGCAGCGACACTTCGTTGATGGCGTGGGCGGAGAAGGCGTCTCCGCGCACATTCACCGCATGCATCAGCAGCGGGTGAATGATCGAGGCTTTGGAGTCGGTGATGCGCTTGCGCAGCCCGGTCTCGCGATACTGGTTCATCAGAAAGCCGACAGAGCCGCGGTTCATGCCGTAAATCGGCTTGCCGGAGCCCATGTAGCGATGCAGCGTGCGTAGCATCAGCCCGTCGCCGCCAAGCGCGACAATGCAATCGGCTTCTTCCGGCGGCGCGTCGCCATATTTGTCGATCAGACGCTGGCGCGCTTCCTCGGCCTCCGGCGCGCCGGAGGAGATGAAGGCGAGTTTCCTGAACGTATTATTGGCGTCGCCCGAAGCGCCCATGGCTGTACGATCTCTCCCTGCCGCGCCGGAAGGGACGCGGACAGCTTCAGCCATACACCAGCCGCGCCGGTCAGGGAAACCGCCGCTCGTCTCTGGATTGCGTCAGTCGCGCCACAGCCAGGCCGCGCCGCGCACGCCGCTCGAGTCGCCGTGGACATTGCGCCGAATTTTGGTGTCGAGCACATCGGTGAAAGCGTGCGTCACCACTTTCTCTTCCAGTCCGTCGTACAGGCGGGCGATGTTGGAGACGCCGCCGCCGAGCACGATGACATCGGGATCGAGAATATTGACGATCATCGCCAGCGCTCGCGCCAGCCGGTCCTGATAGGCGTCGAGCGCGTTACGCGCCGCTGCTTCTCCCTGCCTGGCGCGTTCGGCGATCTCGCGTCCGCTCGCCGTCACGCCGCCGCGATGAGCGTAATCGCGCATCAGCGCCGGGCCGCAGAGAAAGGTTTCGATGCAGCCGTCATGGCCGCAGAAACAGCGCGGACCAGGATATTCCTCGCGCGTCATCCACGGCAGCGGCGTATGTCCCCATTCGCCGGTGATGTGATTGCGTCCGGCGACGATCTTGCCGTCGATCACAACGCCGCCGCCGACGCCTGTGCCGAGAATAACGCCAAAGACCATACGCGCGCCGGCGCCGGCGCCGTCGACCGCTTCTGATAAAGCAAAGCAATTGGCGTCGTTCTCGAAACGCACCGGCCGCGCCAGCAGCGCAGAGAGATCGGCGTCGAGCGCCTTGCCGTTGACGACGGCGGTATTGGACCCGCGGATCAATCCATTATGCGCGGAGAGTTCACCTGGTCCGCCAACGCCGACATTGCCGCGTCGATTGGTTTCATATTCGATTTCATGCACCAGAACGCCGATGGCGCGTAGAATGGCGTCGTAATCGTCGGCGGGCGTCGGCGCGCGTCGCCGCGCGAGGATTTCGCCGTGATGATCAAGCGCGATGGCTTCAATCTTGGTGCCGCCGAGATCGACGCCGATGCGCAACGACTCATGACTCATCGGCGTTGACTCATTCGCATTGACTCATTGACGCAGCGCACGATCGAGATGCTGCGCTTTCGACAATTGGTCGCCGGCGGCGGCGTCGATGCGCGCTGAATCGAGATCGAGACCATCCGTTTTGGCGTCGCGCCATTGCGCGCCGGTGAAATCCGCGCCAGCGGCGTCGGCGTTGGCGAGATTGGCGTCGGTGAAATCTGCGCCGGCGGCATGCGCGAAACGCAGATCTGCGCTCATGAGATTGGCGTGCTGGAAGCGCGCGCCCTGAAGTTGCGTCATGCGTAGCACGGCGCGCATCAGGCCCATCGACTGGTTTTTCATATCGGCGGCGAGATCGGCGCCATCGAAAATCGCGCCTTTCAACGATGCGCCAGAGAGATCGCCGGCGAGCCGCGCCTGCGAGAAATCGGCGCCGTCGGCTTTCATGCGTTGCATCTGCGCAGCGAAAGCATGCGCGCCCTTGAGCGAGGCGCCGTTGAGATCAGCTTCAATCAGCCAGGCCTGATCGAGAATGGCGCCATCGAGTTTCGCGCCCTGAAGTTTGACGCGATTGAGCCGCGCAGCGCGAAAATTGGCGCCGGAGAGATCGAGATGCGAGAGATCAAGGCCATTGAGGCTTTTGCCGGAAAAATCGAGCGGCGCGCCAGTCGTGCGGGCGGCGATGGCTTTCTCAATATCGGCGCGCGAAATTTCGGCTTGCGAATAGGCAGGCTGCGCCAGATCGACGCCCTGCAACATATCCTGTGCGCAGGATGGCGCGACGCTGAGGGCAAGCAACAGACCGATGGCGCAGATACGCGCGGACATCCGTTTCTCCCTTCCGGCGCGCGGCATCCTCAGGCGACGTTGGCCCGGCGCGTTTGATTGACCAGGGCCTGAGCCTGTTGCACCCATTTGCCGCGTTCGACGCGTCCCGGCGCCTCCAGCGCCGCGCTGATCCAGCGGGCGTTGTCGAGGTTCCAGATCGCGATCTGATCGTAATGGAAAACGCCAAGCGCATGCAATTTTTCGAGGCTTTTCGCGCCGAGCCCTTTGATCTTCGACAGATCGTCGGGGCCGCTTCCATGCGGCGCGGGCAGCAGAAGCGGCGCAACGCCCGGTCGCGCCGGATGTCGGCGCTTGCGCGTCGATTTCGACGGCGGCAAGGTCGCTTCGACACGCTGCATTTCCGCCAGAACGGCGTGCAATGCGGCAGGTGCGCCGGGAATATCGAGCGGCGCCACTTCGGTCGGGGCGATCACCGGCGCGGAAGCGCGGCGTGCGCTCTGTCGCACGTCGGAATCAAACAGCGCTTTCGCCGCCGGTTTCATCAGGCCGCCTGCGGCCAGTCCCAGACCGCCGGCGAGGCTGGCGAGCAGAGCGATGTCGAGCGTCAGCGCAGTGCGTCCATGCAGCAATCCGAGGCCGGAAGCCGCGCCGCCGGCGCCGAGCAGCGCGAGGCTGGCGACAATGATCCAGCCGCCGGAGAAGCGAGTGTTTTTATCCAGTCGATACGTGAAAAAACCAACCAGCGCGCCGAGCGCGGCGGCGCTCGCGAACCACGGCCAGCCGAGCGTGAGCAGATAGGTCATGACTCAAATGCCTCCGGCCGATTATTTCACGGCGAATTCGATGCGGCGGTTACGCGCGCGATTGCCTTCGCTGTCATTGGGCGCGACAGGGCGCTCAGAGCCATAGCCCATCGCCGAAACGCGCGATGGATCGGCGCCGGCGCGCAAAAGGCGATCGACAATCGCCTGCGCCTGACGCTTGCTGCGCGTGCGGGTGATCTCCTCAATGCCATTGGCGTCGAGATGGCCGCCGATCTCAAGCGTAACCCCCGGGCAGCGCAACGTCGTTTCCGCTAGTTTCTCCAGCGTCGGCGTCGACTCTGGCATGAGTGCGGAATCGTCGGGCGTGAAGCGGAAGGCGGTTTGCGAGAACGCGCCCAGCGCAGTGCGGCAGGCTTCCGCCTCCATGGGCGCGCCGAGCTCCTTCGCATTGACATGGCTCTCGCCGCGAAAACCCGGCGGCAAGGCGCCGGGGAGGCTGGCGGCGATATCGTTTTGCGACTGCGGGTAGCGAGCGACGCCAGACAAAGCGACGCTGGCGTCCGACATGACGAACTCGCCTTCGTCGAGACGCGCAAGCTGATCCAAACCGACGTCAATGGCCTCGACATAATGCGCCGGCGCACCCTTGGCGACGCTCAGCCGGTCGTTCACGGTTGCGCCGGGGAAGCTGCGCCGCGCGAAGTCGATCATCCGCAGGCGCACGGCGTCATCCGGCGCATGGCCGGTGAGCGTTACGGCATTGTCCTTGCGCGATACGCTGAGGCGGTAAGGCGCAACAGGTCCTGACTCAACATCGACCTTTGCGAGCTGGAAGCCGCCGGGCAGCTTCTCGCGCGCCTGTCGCGTCACGGCGTCAGCGTCGATATTGGCGCGGCCTTCGCCAGTGATGCTGAGCGCCGCGCCGTCAATCGTCACCTTGCCTTGCGTTAATTGGCCCAATGCCGCGAGCGCGACATTGACGACGCCGGCGTAATCGCCTTCCGGCGCGCCTGATCCAAGATGCAGAGCGTCCGTCACCGCCGCGCCATGTCCCAGCGCGGCGGCCTGCGCAACGACGGTGCGGCGCAGTTCGGCATTGGGAAGATGACCGCCCAGCGCGATCAGCCCCGGTCCAATGCTGGCCGAGAAGGCGTAAGCGGCGATGTGCGGCGGCAGAATATCGCCTTTCAGCGCATGCGCGCCGGCCGGCGGCGTCTTGAGCGCGGCGAGCGTCGCGTCATAGGCGGCGTCGTCGCGCGCCGTGCCGCTGATCGTCAGTTCCGCATCAGAAAGCGTTGCCTGCGCCGGGTCGAGTCTGGCCAGCTGAATGGCGGCGAAATCGACAAGCGCGTTGAAAGCTTCCGGTGCGCCAGTCGCATAGGCGGTTTGATCCGCAACGCTTAGTCCGGCGGCGGACAATTGCGCCGTGAGTTTTTCCTTTTCGTCCGTTAGCGGGACATGGCCGGAAAGCGTCGCTTCTTTTCCCTTGCGCGCCAGAGTGAGCGCGAAGGGCTGCGCCAGCGCGATGGGCGTGGTCGCATCGGTGAGGGTGCGCAGGCTGGGATCGGCGCGCAACTGCGCAAAGACGCGATGCTTGTCGGCAAGCGCGAGGCCGCCGATGGTGACGTCGCGACCGCGGGCTTCGATCCGTGGTTTGGCGAAGACATCAGGATTTTGTGCGATTTGCGCCGCCGTACGAGCGGTCAGATCGGCTTCAATTTTCTGTGTCAGATTATTTGCCGCGCCATAAATGACGCCGGCGAGGATCGGCAATCCGATCCACCATTTTTTGGGCTGATGCATGGCCGTCCCGGAAGGAGAGAATCAGCAAAGACGCGCGCACTGCGCTTATGGTCGTGCAGAGGCCGTGATTGTCAAGATCGCGCGACGTTTCTGACGGCGACAGGTCGCTTCTGTCAGTTGGATGGAATGCGCAGGGATTTAACGCGTCGGGGCTGCGACCGTTCACGCCCGGTCAGTTCGGACGGCGCAGCGACAGGCGCCGGCGCGCTGTCGGGCGTTGGGGTCGCGGCGTCCTCGGAGGGTGGCGCGTCGTTCGCTGCGGGCGTGGCGGTGGGCGCTTCAGCCTGCGCCGCCGGCTCGGGCGTCGTTGCGGGCGGGGAGGGGCGTCGGGCAAATAGCGCAACGATCAGCGCTGCGCCGACGGCGTAAGCCAGAACCCACAATAAAAATTTTCCGACAATCTTCACGGCGTCCCCCGAATGGCGCGCGATTCCTGTCGCTGACCCTAGCATAATCTGGCCCGCCTGCGGACGGCGAAGAAAAATTTGGATAAAAAATCCCGCGCCGGGAAGCATTTTATGCCGGGAACCGCGCTTTCGCGCGTAAAGTTTCTCTGCGCGGAAAACATTTGTGCATCCCTGGCGGGTCCGTCATTGTGTGTGCGCCGGGACCAAGGAGAAGGAGACGGGCGCGCGTGGTGAAATGGAACTCAAAACTTTATCTTGAATTCGAGCGCGAACGCACGCGCGCTGCGCACGATCTTCTGGCGCATATCACGAAAACGCCCGCAGGCGGCGTCTTCGATCTTGGATGTGGTCCCGGCAACAGCACCGAACTGCTTTGCGCAGCTTTTCCCAACGCCGATGTCGTCGGCGTCGACATTTCGGCTGATATGCTTGCGTCTGCAAGACAACGACTGCCCTGCGCACGCTTTGTTGAAGGAGATATCGAAACATGGCGCCCGCCAGCGCCGGCGGGGCTGATTTTCGCCAACGCATCGCTGCAATTTATCGCCGACCATCAAAGCCGTCTTGTCGAGCTCGTTGACTGCCTCGCCGATGGCGGCGTTCTGGCTGTTCAGATGCCCGATAATATTCACGAGATTTCACACGCGCTGATGCGCATGGTCGCGGCCGACGGGCCGTGGGCGGACCGGTTGGTGCCCATCGCCAAAACCCGTACGCTGGTTGGTCCTGTCGAGTCCTATTACGAATTGTTGCAAGGCTGCTGCGCCCAGCTCGATATCTGGCATACGACCTATGTTCACCCATTGCTGAGCGTCAACGACATTGTGCGATGGTTTGAGGGTTCGGCGCTGCGGCCTTTCCTCAAGGCGCTGGACAGCGCCGAGCGTCAGGCCTTCCTGGCGCGCTATGGCGCCGAATTGGCCGCCGCCTATCCGCTTCAATCGGACGGACGCGTTTTGCTGCGTTACCCCCGTTTGTTTATTGTTCTGCGCAAATAAAGCAGGAACGGCTGAATCGCTTTGCGCGACGCCGCATGATAGAGAAAGCCGCGTTAGCATAACCGCGCCTGATCGGAACCAGATAGATGAACGAACCCTCCGCCATTCGCTTTTTCCATGTCTGGGACACCTATGCGCGGGTTGTCGGCGGCAATTACATGTTTCATCAGGAATTGGGCGTCGCGATCCGCACGGCGTTGAACGACCACTTTCGGAAGCGGCCATTTTCGTTGCTTGATCTGGGATGCGGCGACGCCGCCACTCTGGCGCCTGTTCTTCAGGATTTTTCGGTGAAGCACTATCGTGGCGCCGATCTCTCAGAGGCTGCGCTGGCGGTGGCCAGGCATAATCTTTCGGAACTTGGCTGTCCGGCTGAGCTGCATCATACGGATATGTGCGATGAGCTCGCCGCGCTGACGACGCCGGTGGATGTGATTTATTCCAGCTATGCGCTGCATCACCTGCCGCTTTTGGGTAAAGCGGCTTTCTTTCGCGCGGCGGCGCAAAAGCTTGCGCCGGATGGCGTCATGTTGCTGATTGATGTCGTCCGCGAGGAAGATCAGCCGCTGGATGTTTATCACAACGCCTACACTGGCTGGTTGCGCGCTTCGATGACCGCGCTCGCCGCCTCAGAACATGATGCGATTTGTGAGCATATTGTTCACAATGATTTCCCGGAGCCGTGGAGCGTGCTTGAGGCGCTGGCGACGGCGGCCGGCTTGCGCATGGTTTCGGTGACGACGCCGCAAACATGGCATCGATTGATGGTGTTCGTCCGCGCATGAGTCATGATGATTCTTCGTCTTCAGGCGCTGTCGACGCAGAGGCGACGCTGGCGCGGGTGACGCGCCGGCTGATTCCTTTTCTCGCACTCTGCTATTGCGCCGCCTACCTTGATCGCGTGAATTTGAGCTTCGCTGCGGCAACGATGAATCGTGAGCTGCATTTTTCGCCCGCAGTCTATGGCTGGGGCGCCGGCGTCTTTTTTATTGGCTATGCCCTGCTGGAGACGCCCAGCAATTACATTCTGCATCGTGTCGGCGCGCGCCTTTGGATCGCCCGGATTATGGTGAGCTGGGGGATTGTGTCGGCGTCGATGGCTTTTGTGCGCGACGAGACCAGCTTTTATGCGCTGCGTTTTCTGCTGGGCGCCGCCGAGGCTGGTTTCATGCCGGGCATTATTCTCTATCTGACCTATTGGTTTCCGCAGGCGCAGAGGGCGCGCATTCTCGCCGCCTTTCTCTTCGCCGTGCCCTTCGCAACTGTCATTGGCGCGCCGGTATCGGGCGCCGTACTGTCATATGCCGAGGGGCTTGGCGGCTATCGGGGCTGGCAATGGTTGTTCATTCTCGAAGCAATGCCGGCGCTGGCGCTTGGCGTCGTCACCTGGTTCTATCTGACAGATCGTCCCGCTTCGGCAGACTGGCTATCGCCGGCGGAGCGTCGCTGGCTTGTGGCCCGGCTCGCCAGCGAGGCGGGCGCTGAGGCGGAGAGAGCGGGCGCGCAGGAGAATTTTTCGGAGATTTTGCCTGCCCTGCGCGATCTGCGCGCGCTTGGTCTGGGCGTCGCTTATTTTGGCGTGGTGCTGGCCTTGTATGGCTTGAGCATGTGGCTACCGCAGATTGTCGAGGGCTATGGTCTTGATGTCGTCAGCGCCGGCCTTGTCACCGCACTGCCTTTTCTGCTCGGCGCCGGTGCGATGCTGCTATGGGGACGTCGATCCGACCAGCGCGGCGAACGTCTTTGGCATACCGCAGCCGCGGCCTGTCTGGCGGCGGCGGGGCTGCTTGCGGCGGCGGCGGCCGGATCATTAACGACGGCGATCGCCGCCATTTGCATCGCCGCCATCGGCGTCTTCGCTGCTCTGCCGCCGTTCTGGGCGATCGTCACCGGCGCCTTTCAGGGCGCCCGCGCAGCAATTGTCATCGCGCTGGTGAATTCCATCGGCAATCTGGCCGGCTTTTTTGGGCCCTATCTGGTCGGCTGGATTAAGGAGACGTCCGGCGGCTATGGTCCCGCGCTGCTGGCGTTGGCGACAGGGCCGCTGGTCTGCGCCGCGCTCATCGTTTATCTGGGACGGGATCGGACCATTATGGGCCGCGCGCATGAATAAGACCTTGTTCGGCAAATTTTTAGGTGAAACACTGCCGGCGTTGCGGTCAGCCGGAGTTTGGGGATGAGCATGTTTCGTTATGTCAGCGCCACATCGATTGTTCTCGTCAGCCTCGGGCTGATGGCGTTTCCGGCGAAGGCCCAGCAACCGCTCGATCAGCAACTTGAGTTTGGCAATGTCTCGGATGGCGCTTTCGCGGAGCCGCCGGACCTTCCTGACGGCGACATCGAGAATCTCGATCACTTCAATGGCTATCCGCGTCCAGAGCGCGCCGAGGCTTTGCCGCCGCCAGGCCATCTCTATGCAGAGGCTCCGGCGGCCCGCGCTGCGCAGAAGCGCCGCACGCGCTAAACCTCTGGGCTCATAGACAGGAGAGCATCCATGACACCTTTGCGATGCCGGGCGTTTGGCGCGATTTTCGCCGCTCTGCTTCCTGCCGGCGGCGCGTTCGGCCAGACGAACACGATCGATACAACGATCCATGATCTGGATTTGCGGGCGAAGCGATTGGTCGTGGGCGATAGCGAAAAAACTGTGGAACAGAAAATGAGCCGCATGCCGGCTTCAGTCGAAGAAGCCAAATGCGAAACCCCGCCGCAGGATTGCAAGATTTACGAATATCGTGACTCCGACGACAGTGTTTTTGTTTATTTCAGCCGCTCGGAACAAAAGTCGCACCCCTGGGTCCTGCGGGGTTACTATAAGCAGGGGTTCTGGAAGCCGCTCAGCCCAGCTGAGGTGATGAAACAGTCGGGCGGTAAACAACAGTGGCCACGTCGCCCGCCGGATTTTTGATATTGACAGTCGCGCCTTGACCGCCGCATATGCCGCTACCGTTGGCCGTTTACGGATCGACGACGCACGCCGGCGGCCTTGGTCCGTCAGCGCGCCGGATGGGGGAATGTCCCGAGCGGCAAAGGGGGCGGACTGTAAATCCGCTGGCTAAGCCTTCGCAGGTTCGAGTCCTGCTTCCCCCACCATCTTCTCGCAAAAAATTGATCAATCGATTGTATTTAAAGGCTTTTAAGTCCTGCGGCCCTTCTGGCCAAGGACGCGAGAACGTTTGGCTTCTCCACCGCTAGGCATATCCGGGGCTGGACGCGACAGTTTGGTCTATCGCCGGCTTGGCCGTTACGGCTTTTTTGACTTTTCCTTCTCTGCAACGGGGCGCGCCGGGGCCGCTTTAAGCGGCGCGCCGGAGATCAGATCAATATCTTTCTCATTAGAGAAGAAGCCGCCCTCATTGAGCATCGACACGTCATAATCAAATGGTCGGCCATTGTAGATCGCGAAGGATACGACGATTGCTGTGGCCGCCGCCGTCATGAATGTCATCGTTGCGAGCAGCAGAAGGCCTTCGCTATGCGTGGCGGCCACGACGGCGATCAGGAAGAACCCCAGAATTGTTGAAAGTTGGACGCGGCGCGATTGCGTGACATCAACTGCGATCGCCATTCTTTGATTGCGGTATTTAAAGAGGTCATTCGTTATCGCGAAGATTTTGGCCGACGCCGGATCTGTTTGTGCGGCGGTTGCGGCGCTGATGTCATATAAGATCCTGCGGGCTCTGGCGTTGATGTCGTTCTCAATGGTTTTCATCTGCGAAAGCGCCGGCGCTTCCTCTTCCAGCACAAGGCGCCGGTAGTCATCCATTCTGCTTCTGATGAAATCGGGCAAAGGCTCCGGCAGGCGGGAAGAAATATTCAGAATTTGATGAACGGCCTGCGTCTCATTGGCGACAACATCCAGAGAATTGGCGTTTTTGTTCCATACATCGGCGATCAGAAAGGAAGCGGTGAGCGCAAAAAGCGCGCCTATGGGGCTGAGAATGCCGGGTGAAACATTTTTGAAAGCTTCCGGATAACGCCGCCGCACAGCAACGACCATGAGAACGGTGAAGAGCGCGAAACAAAAGAGCGCGAGCGAATAAGCGATTGCACGCTCTTTTGCCGGAAGATGATCGATGGCGGTGATGGCTTCGTTGATAAATACTGTCATGCCAGATTCGGAAAGTCCGCTTTATTTTGTAGAAGAGGCAATCATCAATAGCATTGATCTTGTGCGGCAGGCGATGTCCGTCGTGGCCGGCAGGCGAATAAGTGCGAGATACATTTTTGCCAGAACGGCTATGGGTTCGGCCCGCATAATTTCTTGTTCGCGCAGGTGCCGTCGGCGATGCTCAGGATCGCTTTCTTGATGACGTTAAAATCGGAACCGGCGGCGCCGGCATAGTTTTTGACCAGACTACCGAGCAAGTCTTGTTCGGCTCTTGCCGGTTGAGGCGCAAAAACAGATTGCGCGTAGTTCGCCCAGAGCGCGCCGGCGATGAGCATGAGCAAAATTCTGGTGGTTTTGTCGATCATTTGCGGTTCCGTTCATCAGATTGGCGCAGGTTTATTGGGCGAAACGAATCCCGGTAATGTTTGATGCGCATTTATCTTTTGTCAAAGTGGAAGGGAAGATCGCCCAAAACGAAATCGGGCGGACGTGATCATCATTCTTTCGCATTCAGGCTGTATTCCTGCACTTTCAGTCTCTGGTTCGAAAAAAACGCCCGGCAATTTTCTTGCCGGGCGTCCGTTATTCGTCGTCAAGCCATCAAGCCGAAGCGCGGCAGCGCCTCGCGCTCTTTTATCAATCGTCAGCGGCGCGCAGATGCGAAATGGCGTTTTCGAGATGCTTGATCGCGGCGGCGAAATGGCTCTTCTTGCCGTGGTCAATGGCCGCCTGGAGGCAATGAACGGCGCGTGCGGAGTATTTGTCTCCGGTCAGTTCAACATCGGTTTTCGCGGCTTTGAGCGCATATTCCGCTTCCGTGACGAGGCCTTCCGAGTCTTTGGCGACGGCGTTCGAGACGGCGGTTTCCGCATGATCAATCGCGGCCGGCACGTTGTAGCCCACCGCAGCCTGCGCGTGGTCTACGTCATGATTGAATGAATCGCCCGCGAAGGCGTTTGTCGCGAGAGCCAGCGGGGCAGCGACGACCGCAGCAAACAGCGCAGATTTTTTAAACGCCATAACTAACCTCCTCATTGTTGATTATCGCGACTATAAATAAGGGCTCAGCCGTGAAATTAAACCCCCGGAGTGTTGACGCTGCGGTATGCTGTCCGCGCAATATTTTCATAAACTCTTAATATAAAAGATGAATCCGTCTCCGACCGCCCGGCGTGTTCTAAAGCCAGCGGCTAGTTGTTCACCGTTTTCATAGCTCCAGACGCGCGCACATCAATTGAAAACACGACGGCTCTTTATTGCTGGGCGTTGAAAATGAGTCTGGTCGCCGGATCGACTGATGCGGGTGGCGGCGCCGCCCGGCGCACGCGTATAAATATCTATGAGTTTCAAGTCCTGATATGTCGCCGCACTTGCTCACGGTTTCATGTCGAGATGGATGAATTTGAATAGCTTGCAGATAAATGAGGCGGTAAGCCAGCTTGGCTTTTTGGTGCATCATCATTAGCTTCGACAATGACCAGTCAGGGATCGCCCCGTATGCCGCCGGATGATTTTGCGCCAGAAAATGAGAGAGACCGCGCCGCATCTGTTCTGCGACCGGAGGTTGTTTTTCTTGTCGCCTCTTCGCTTTTTATCATTGGTTTCTGGATCTGGTTCCTGTTTCTGCGCGCGCCAGGGGATGGGGTTGAAAAGGAAGTGATCCAGGGTAAAGCCACCAGCGAGATTCTTACAGCGTGCAATGCTGCTGCTGCGGCAGCGACGGGTGTGGGCAGTTTATTTGGGCCGGAGGATGTCAAAACACACAAGGCGCCGCCGCCGGAGGGCGTCAGCGCATTGGTGTCGATGCTTGAAGTTTCAAAAAACGGCTTTGCCTGTCGCTGGGATGGGATCAATGCTGCGCAGGTGACGCGTCAGGGAGACGCGGAACAATAAGCGATCAAACGCTCGGCTTCAGAGATGTCCATCGCCGCGCGATTAAAATGGCCGATGCCGATGTTTTTTCGTTGCTTTACCGCAAGCCAGCGCAAAATAGACGGGGACCGCGGCTGCGCAGAGCGCGCCGGCCGCTAACACCGCCAAGGCCGCTGTGATGCTCAGAAATGTCGTCATTGTGATGTCTCCTTGAAGAAACAACATGGGGAGTCGTTATCTCTGGCGCTATAGGCAGGAAATTAATTCCGCTTCATGATGTCATCGGCATCGCGCGCCGCCTCAGGCATTGAAGAGCAACTAGTCAGCGCCCATTTCGCGCATCATGCGCTGCTGTTCAGGCGCTATTCAGCATCCAGTGACTTAACATCTGCATGTTGGTGTGGAGGTTGCTCATGTTCAAAATACGCAAATCCTTGATGGCTGGTATGGCGGCTGTGACGCTTTTCTTGGCTGTCGCGGCTTCAACGCCCGCCAGCGCCCAGTGGGGTTGGGGGCCTGGTTGGGGCGGCGGCTGGGGCGGTGGCGGGGGTTACGGAGGCGGCTGGGGGTATGGCGGCGGCTGGGGCGGTTATGGCGGTGGTTATGGAATGGGGATGGCCGGCGCTATGGTTGGCGCCGCAGCGATCGGCGCTCTTGCTGCGACAGCTGTCACCCAAAGCCAATATAATAACGCCTATTATCGTCAGCCGGTTTACGTTGCGGTTCCGGTCCCCGTGCGTGCGCGCCGAGGCGGGCGTTTGCGCACCTGTTATGTAACGCAGTGGGATAGCTTCGAAGGATATGTGCAGGTCGCCGTGCCCTGCCGCTAAAACGCGCTTTGAACGAAAGCCATGGCGCGTTTCACATTTTGGAGCGCCTCTGCGGGCGGCGGCTCTCGCCGCCAAGCGCGCGTCAGCAGGTTTCGTCTTATGGTTATCTGTTCTTTAATCCTGATACGTTATGAGACGACGCGCGGCCCGTAGAGATGCGTGAAGTGTACAAAACAGGAGTGAGATCATGAACCGACTGAATACTAAAGCGTTTTTCTCTCTTTTTGTGTTTCAGTCCATGGCCTTGTCCAGTTTGCTCGCGCCGTTCCCCGCGCATGCTGAAAAACGCCCGGCGCCTGCGCCGGTGAAGCAGTGGGTCGATCCGGGCGCGATGGAAAAGGCCAAAACCGACGCCGCAGCGCCAGCGCAGAATAGTTCAACGACACCGGCCGCAGGCGACGCCAAAGCGGTTGAACATGACGGCAAGGCCGCGCCCGCCGCAACGTCTCAACAATCTGCAGGCGATCAAAAGACTTCTGAAAAATCCGATACATCAAAATCAAACAAAATGACGCACCCGTCCGCTTTGGAAAAAGCCTCCAAGCCGGCCGAAGCATCGCGCTCTTCCGAAGAAAAGGTGAAGCCTGCGGTCAAATCGTCTGCATCGGCAAAAAAAGCGCAGGCGACATCCGCCCATTCACGCGTGCAGGCTGAGCCGCACACGAATGGCGCGCGCGCCAATGTTGAGAAAAAGACAAAAGCGTCTGCAAAGCCGGCAAAACTCGGTCACGCCAAACACGGCGCCGCCACGAGCGGCGCGAATGATGCCGTTGCCGATCCTTTTGATCCGCTTAACGGACTCTGACCAACCCGGAACATGCGTATTGTTCAGGATCACCCGCGGCTAGCAGGGGCGGCGATTTTGGTGGCGTCAATCGCCATCAACGCCGCGCTCTACTGGATGGCTGTGCGCAATTTTCCTGAAGACGACGTCGCAAAAAATGTTGCAGAAGCCACAGACCGACCCGTGATGGAGAAGCAGGCGCAAATCGCGCCGCCCTCCATCCGGGTTGAGCCGCCGTCTTCTATCGAGCCCGCAGAACAGAACCATTCGCTTTTTGACGAGCCGGCGACTGTTGACGCCAGCGCCGGAAGCAAGCCGCCACAGGAAAATCTGTTTCCATCCAGATCGGAAGTCAGGCAACCCGCGCACGCCAAAATCGAGAAAATCGTCAAGCCTCACGCACGAAAAATCAGACAGCAGGTGGAGAGGCGTCCATCCAGAAATCATCTCTCGCTCGAGGCGCTGCCGAGCCATAAAGACGGGCCCTCTTCAGACGCAGAGAACTTGCTGTAGGACTCCCGGCGCATCTGAATTCTGAGCTGCAAATCTAAAAGTTAATCGCGATTAATACTTCAGATACTCCCCGCCTCTAACGTTGTTCTTTCAGGCGCTTATGGATTTTGAATAAAATTTGATGCGCTTGCGAAACGGGATGGTTGGGCTATCGCCGGACTCTGATTGAAACGAAGATCCTTTTCTGGCTTCATGCTTTCAAGAGAGATTGAGGGCGTGTCATGTCAGGCGAAAAATTTAACCTTGCTGTCGTGGTGGATGATGACGTCGTCTACCTTGATACTGTCGCTTTGATGCTGCGCGCAATCGGCTTTAAGCAGATCAAGACATATGAAAACGGCCTCGATGCAATTGAGGCGATCGAGAATGACAGGCCGGATCTCGTCATCAGTGATTGGGACATGCCGATTATGACCGGCATCGACCTGCTGATGTGCGTGCGCGATGATCCGGATCTCGTGACGGTGCCCTTCATTCTCAATACGGGCCATCTTGAGCAAGCGCGCCGAACGGAAGCCATTCGTCGCGGCGTGACGGAATTTTTGGCCAAGCCTTTCGGCTTTAAAGACATCAAAGCAATCGTTCTTCGCGCGATGGACCAGGTCGATGAGGCTGATCGCGAAGAAGTTTTTGCGGCCAAACGCGCTTCTTGATTATTTGATTGAGGAAATTGACATCAATCTATGATGCGTATTGCGTCGGTTTGTTATTCTTCAGACAAGGGCCTGCGTGGCAGGCTGCGCTTTTTCTTTCTGGTAAAAAGAACAAACCGGACAGCGGGGAGGCTGCCCGGTTTGCAGGTGTTCTGAATAGAACCGCTAAATCGCGGATATCTTACATGCCGCTGACCACGGCCTGAAACAGCAGAACCAAACCCGTGAAGCCGGCGACCATGGATGCTGCGAGTTGCGTCGGGAAAGCGTAAGCGGGCTTTCTCAAAACAATAACGACATCGTTCAGCCGCGCGAGCATCTCTGCCAGCAGCTTCTCTTCTTCCGTTTGTGGCAGTTCTCGACGATATTGGCTCCAGACCCAGGTCATGGGCGCTGGCGGCGCATTCAGTTCCGCGCGTTCAGCCTCGGATTGCGGAAGGCTGGCTTTATATTCGGTCCAAAGCCAAGCCGTTGGCTTCGGCATATTCGCGAGATATTTTTCTCTTTCTGTTTGTGGCAGTTCACAACAGTAATGGCTCCACACCCATGCCATTGGCATGGGAAGGGCGTTCAGATCCGCATATTCGATATCTGATTGAGGGAGGCTGGCCTGATATTCCGTCCACACCCATGCTTGCGGCAGCAAAGGAGTTTCTATCGGTTTGGGGCGGATAAAGCCGAAGAAATTGAAGAGACGCCCGATCTTGAGCATGAGCATACTCACTAACGCTACTGGTTACGCAGTCTTTCACGGCTATAACGCGCCGTTACAGACTGGCGTTGATGAGACAGGATAAACCTTTCTCAATTGTTGCTATTCGGATGGCGGCGCTTAACTGCGTTAGTCAAACTGTTGCTTATTTGTCACGATGTCATGGATTATGGGGAAACAGCACATTTAGTAAGCTTCTATTAACCATCCGCGCACAGGTTAATGAACAGTTTATCGTTCACTAACGTGCTTTAACCTCATCAACCTGAAAAGACTCCTCAGATGCGCGCGCTCCTCATCGAAGACGACAAATCCATCGCCACCAGCATTGAACTGATGCTCAAGCTTGAGGATATTTCTCTCTACTCGACGGATAGTGGAGAAGAAGGCGTCGAGCTGGGCAAGCTGTATGATTATGACATCATCCTGCTTGATCTGAACCTGCCCGATATTTCCGGATTTGATGTGTTGCGCGCCCTGCGCGTCGCCAAGATCAAGACGCCGATCCTGATCCTCTCTGGCCTCGGCGCCACTGAGGACAAGGTGAAGGGACTCGTTTCCGGCGCCGATGATTACATCACCAAGCCCTTCCACAAGGATGAGCTCGTCGCGCGCATTCGTGCGATTGTTCGCCGCTCTCAGGGACATGCCGAGTCGACGATCACCTTCGGCGAACTGGTGATCAATATCGATGAAAAGACCGCCTATGTGAGCGGCAACAGAATTCACCTGACGACGAAGGAGTTTCAGGTCCTCGAAGCCTTGGCGATGCGTCGCGGCGCGACCCTCACCAAGGAGATGATCCTGAATCAGCTCTATGGCGGCATGGACGAACCTGAGCTCAAGATCATCGATGTCTTTGTCTGCAAGCTGCGCAAGAAGCTAACTTCGGCCAGCGGCGGTAAGGACTTTATCGAAACCGTCTGGGGTCGCGGCTATCTTCTGCGCGACTTTGGCGAAGCGGAGCAGCAATTGGCGAGCTGACCGGCGCGGCGCGCGGAATCGCGCGCCTTCTCGTCGCCGGCGGCGGCGGCATTCGATCTGTTCGTTCGGTTGATTTGAGATGCGCCTGTACGGCGTCGGTGGACACTGACGCTGTAAGCGGCTTCTATATTTAAATATTTGATTTAAAATAAAAATGGCGGAGGGAGTGGAGCTGGAAACAAACTGTCTTGGCGGGGCAGGGAGAAACAGCGCGAGGTGTTGCGTAAAGGGCCCTTCGCGGTGTTTACGCAGAAACCCGCCAGCTAGAGACTGCCTGCAATTATTGTTTCGTTGTCATTCCGGGCGCGGTTTGCCCCACAGATAGGTCCCACAGGCGTGGAAAGCGGGGATAGCCCTGCGACCGTCATCGACCCGTCACCGGCCTCTGATTTAGAAAGCACCGACTGCTGGCTTCCCTGATAGCCAGTAGTCATCACACACCCGCGACTTGGGCTGCGCAGCAATGCGCGGCTTGTTGATTTCCACTGAGAGTTGACCCAGGCTTTCCATTTAGAACTGACCCGGTTTGATGATGGTTTGTGGGTCAGGTGTTCGTCAAGTCTCGAGCTTTCTCCTTTGCAGGT
>JALRFG010000169.1 GCA_023253795.1 Methylocystis sp. | reverse complement strand
ACCTTCCCGGTGTCGACGCTGGTGGTGAAGCGCGGCGGCATGGTGGTGTTCTGCGCCGGCACCTCCGGCTTCAACCTCACCTTTGACGCGCGCTATGTGTGGATGCGCCAGAAGCGTATTCAAGGCTCGCATTTCGCGCATCTGAAACAGGCGGCCGCCGCCAATCAGTTCGTGCTCGACCGTCGCGTCGATCCCTGTATGTCGGATGTCTTCACCTGGGACAAAATCCCGGAAGCGCATATGAAAATGTGGCGCAACGAACACGCCCCCGGCAACATGGCTGTGCTGGTGAATGCGCTGAAGCCCGGCCTGCACACGGTTGAAGACGTGATCGAGGCCTACAAGGCCAAATAAACGATCTTCATTACGGATTTTCTGACGGCGCGGCAGGCAACTGTCGCGCCGTTTTGCTTGACGACATGATGGCGTCGAGACACACTCATCGACTGGATGCGTAACGCAAGGCCACATGCGTCGCGCGATGACTGCAGGAGCAACGGCGGCGATGCTCGAAGCGCGACAGCTCACCAAACATTATGAGGGCGCGGCGCGGCCGGCGCTCGACCATCTCGATCTGACGATCCCGCCAGGCGATGTTTTTTGTCTGCTCGGACCCAATGGCGCCGGCAAAACGACAACCGTCAATCTGTTCCTGAACTTCATCACGCCAACAGCGGGACAGGCGCTGGTGTGCGGGATTGACGCGATGCGCGATCCGCTCGGCGCGCGGGCGCGACTCGCCTATATTCCCGAAACCGTGATGCTTTATGGCGCGTTGAGCGGTTTGGAAAATTTACGTTATTTCACTGAAATTTCCGGCGGCGGTATCCATGACGCCGAAGCACGCGATCTGCTGCGCCGGGCGGGACTGGCCGATGATGCGGCGGATCGTGCTGTGCGCGGTTATTCCAAAGGCATGCGTCAGAAAGTCGGCGTCGCCATTGCGCTGGCGCGACGCGCGCAGGCTTTGCTGCTTGATGAGCCGACATCAGGACTCGATCCGCTCGCCGCCAATGAATTCGCCGCGCTGATCGAAAAATTGCGCGCCGAAGGCATGGCGATCCTGATGGTCACCCATGATCTTTTTCTCGCCAAGCAATGCAGCAGCCGCATTGGCATTATGGCGCAAGGCCGTCTCGCTTCCGTGTTCGGCGCCGATGATGTCGATCACATCGGACTTGAACGCGCCTATCTTGATCTGTTCCAGCCTGGTCGCGCGGCGTGACCCATTTCACACAGACGTCAACGTCTGACGTATCAGGCGCGCCCGGGCATTGGCGCATCATCAGCATCGTCGCCGCCAAAGAATGGCGCGAATTACGCCGCGATCATCGTCTGCTCTGGCTTGGCGGATTGTTTCTGTTGTTGATGCTGGCGGCGCTGGCGTTCGGCGTTTCCGAAAACGCGCGTTTGCAACATGAGCGTCAGACGGCGGCGCAAGCCGATCGTCAATTATGGCTGAGTCAACCAGCGAAAAATCCTCACGCCGCCGCGCATTTTGGTCAATATGCCTTCAAACCTGTCAGCCCGCTGGCGCTCGCCGATCCGGGCGTCGACGCCTATAGCGGAACGGCGGTCTGGCTGGAGGCGCACAAGCAAAACGAAACGCAGTTTCGACAGGCGCGCGACGCCGGAGTCGGCGCACGTCTCGGCGGACTCTCACTCGCCTTCATTCTGCAAATCATCGCGCCGCTGATGATTATTCTCGCCGGCTTCGCCAGCTTCGCCGGAGAACGCGAATCCGGCACGCTAAAACAAGTGCTCGGCGCCGGCGCACGCCCACGCGATCTGTTCGCCGGCAAGGCGCTGGCGCTTTTTGGCGCAACCACCGCTTTGCTTGCGCCGGCGCTGTTGATCGTCGCCGGCGCGATTATGTTCTTTGGCGATCACGACAAATTCCCGACCGACGATCAATTATTGCGACTGGCGGCGCTGATGCTGGCCTACGCCATTTATCTCGCCGGTTTCACCTTTCTGACGCTGGGCGTTTCGGCCTGGATGACGACGACGCGCGCGGCGCTGATTCCGCTGCTGGCCTTTTGGCTCGCGAACTCCTTCCTCGCGCCGCGCCTGATGACCGATTTTGCGCGCGCCAACGCGCCAACGCCAACAGCGTTGCAATTTCGCGCCGACATCGCCGCCGACAAGGCGAAAACTTTTGGACATGATGAAAACCATCCGGGCTTCATCGCTTTTCGTGACGAGGTGTTGAAAAAATACGGCGTCTCGCGCGTTGAGGATTTGCCGGTCAGTTTCCGCGGCCTGTCACTGCGACGCGACGATGAAGCGGGATATGCGATTTTCGATCGTCATTACGCAGCGTTGCAAAGCGCCTTTGAGCGTCAGGACGCTCTACGCGCCGCGCCGGGTTTTCTATTTCCCCTCCTAGCGATCCGGCCCTTGTCCATGCGTTTCGCCGGAACCGACAGTCACAGCCAGTTCGATTTCGCGACGGCCGCCGAAGCGCATCGTCGCGTCATCCAGAATACGGTAAGCGACAACCTCATTCATTTTTCCCGCAACGGCGACAAGAATTATGTCGCCGGTCCCGAACTTTGGGCGCGCATCGCCGCTTTCGCCTATCGCGCGCCGGGCATCAACGGCGCCGTCGGCGATAGCTGCGAGACGCTGATCGGCTTGTCGGGCTGGCTGCTTCTCTCCCTCGGCTTCGCCCTTGTCGCGACGCGACGATTGAAACCGGTCTGACGGGAGGGATCATGCAAGACGCGTTGAACAACGCATCATCATCCGCCGACGCCAGTTTTTTCGTTGGCTTGCGTTATGAAAGCCGCCTCCTGCGTCGTGCGCCGGCGTTCTGGCTAGCGCTTGCGATGCTCGCTGCGACCATAGCCCTGGCGCTGTTTTCCGGCGCGACGCGCGTTCATGCGCAACGCGCCGCGATCACCGCCGCACGTCTCGATGAAACGCACCGGATCGACGGGCTGAAGAAAGCGCTGACGCAATTGCAGGAAAATGACGCCGCCGGCAAAGCCGCGCCGGAGACGCCGCCCTATCGCGATCCGCGCAACGCCGCCTTTATGGGCGGCGGACCAGCAGCGCGCGTCGCTGTGCTGGAGCCCGCGCCGCTGGCGCTCGTCGCCGTTGGACAAAGCGACGTCGTTCCGACCATTGTCCGGCCTACGACGGGCGCGAAGGATAGTTTTCTGTTTGTCGATGACATCGACAATCCGGCAAATCTCACCAGTGGAACGACAGATCTCGCCTTCGTCATCGTCTTTGTCTATCCGCTCGTCATCCTCGCACTCACCTTCAATCTTCTGGCGGGCGAGCGCGAACAGGGCGTGCTGGCGATGACGCTCGCCTCGGCGCAAAGCCCTGCGGCGACACTCTTCGGCAAATTCGCCATGCGCACCGGCGCGCCAATCTTCATCGCGTTGCTTGTGACCATGCTCGGCGTGGTGTTTTTTGGCGGCGGGTCCTTATTGATGACTCGTGACTTCGCAACGCTGATGGTCGTCATCCTGCTCTATGGACTGTTATGGGCGGCGCTGGCCGCGGCTGTCGATGGATGGGGCAAAAGCGCCGCCTTCAACGCGCTGACGCTAATCGGGGCCTGGGTGATCGTGACCATGATCGCGCCGGCGGCGATCAACAGTTTCGCCGTGTGGCTTCATCCCGCGCCGGCGCGCACGGATATGGTGCTGGCGGCCCGCGCGGCTTCGACCGACGCCGACCGCGCCCGCGATGCGTCGCTCGCGCGATACAACGATGAACATGGCGGAGCCAGCGCCGCCACGCGTCAGAGACTGGCGACGCAGGAAGCAGCTTTCGCCCGCGTCGAGGGGGTCATCGCCGAGCATGATGCGCAACTCGCCCGCCAGCGGGCGCTCGCCGACCGGCTCGGGTTTCTATCTCCGGCCCTGCTCACCTATCGCGCTCTTGCGGATGTGGCCGGCTCGGGCGACGCCCGTTACG
>JALRFG010000168.1 GCA_023253795.1 Methylocystis sp. | reverse complement strand
AGGGCAATCAGGCGTTCTTCGATTCGATGAACACGTAAAACCGTTTGGGATTGCGCACGTCGTCGCCCGAGAGGCTCGCGATGTTCGAAAATTTCGCCAATGTCTGGACCATCGTCGGCCTCGCCGACGATGTGATCGCCGTCAAACCACTTGCGATGAAGGTGGCCGGCGAGCGGGTGGTTTTTTTCCGCGACGCCAACGGCAAAGCCGCCGCGCTGATCGATCGCTGTCCGCATCGCGGCGTCGCGCTTTCGCTCGGCCGCGTGGATCGCGGCGAGATCGAATGTCCGTTCCATGGCTGGCGGTTCGACGGCGCCGGGCGCAACTGTCGCGTGCCCTGGAATCCCGATGCGCGCCGCGAGCGGCTGGGCGCCATCTCCTTGCCGGTGCGCGAGGCCGGCGGACTGCTGTGGCTGTTCACCGGATGCGCAACAGATACGCAGCCCTCTGTCTCAGATACATTTTCCGTCGAAGGCGTCGTTGTCTGCGCTCAATTCGTGACCTGGCGGGCGCATTGGACGCGGGTGATGGAGAATATGCTCGACATGCCGCATTTGCCTTTTGTGCATCGTCGCACGATCGGCAAAGAGCTTCATCGATTGGGCGGCCAGCGCATGGATGTGCGCTGGGAGGAGCGGCCCTATGGCGCGCGTATTACTGGCAGCGTCGATGGCGCGCCACGCCCCGGCTTTCTCGAATATCGCTTCCCCAATACGATGGAGCTGTTCATCGATCCGCCGGGTAAATTGCTGAGACTTTTTGCGATTTGCGTGCCGGAAGACGAAGCGACGACGCGGCTGCTGTTGTTGACCACGCGCAATTTCGCCCGCACGCGCTTGCTCAACCCGGTCTTCCGGATGATGAACCGTCGCATCGCCAAAGAAGATCAACTGGTTGTCGAATCTTCCCAGCCAGCCGCCGTTCCGCCGCCAGCCGAAGAAGCCTCGGTGCGCACCGATGCGCCGACGCTCGCCTTCCGACGGCTCTATCGACAAAAATTATTGGGGAGCTCCGCCGTTCCGCCGCCGCGCGAAAAGTCGGAAGAGATGGCCGGAGATCCGTGTGACTGATCCTGCGCCCGAAACGATTTTCGCCCTCGGCGCTGGGGTCGGCAAGACCGCGATTGCGGTCATTCGCCTCTCCGGCCCGTTGACGGCGGGCGTCGTTCAGAGAATGGCGGGGGTTTTGCCGCCCCCGCGCCAGGCACATTACACGTCGCTGCGCGCGCCGGAAGATGGCGAGCTTCTCGACCGATGTATCGTCCTGTACTTCCCGGCTCCGGCGACGCCCACCGGCGAGGATTACGCCGAGCTTCAGATCCATGGCGGCCGGGCGGTGGTCGATGGGGTTTTGGCGACGCTGTCGCGCCAAGCAGGGCTGCGCGTCGCTGAGGCCGGTGAATTTGTGCGCCGCGGTTTCGCCAATGGCAAACTCGATCTCTCGCAGGCCGAGGCGCTGGCCGATCTGATTGAAGCGCAGACACAGGCCCAGCGCCGGCAGGCGTTGCGCGTCGCTGGTGGGGCGTTGCGGCGAAAGGTCGAAGACTGGCGAAGCGCTTTGATCGAGGGGCTGGCGCTGGTCGAAGCCGAGCTGGATTTCTCTGACGAGGCCGATGTGAGCGATTTTGATCGCCGTCGGCTGGAAGAATTATTGGAGCCTGTTTGCACGGAAATGTCCGCCGCCCTCAACGACAATCCGGCCAGCGAACGGATGCGCGACGGCTTCAGGGTGATGATCCTGGGCCCGCCAAATGCCGGAAAATCAACACTTATCAATGCTTTAACGCGTCGTGATCTGGCGATTGTGTCGCCGCATGCGGGCACCACCCGTGACATGATCGAGGCGCATCTCGATATTGACGGTCTACCGGTGACGGTGATCGACACCGCCGGACTGCGTGAAGCGGTGGATGAAATCGAGAAAATTGGCGTCGACCGGGTGTTTGATCGCGTTAGCGACGCCGATCTCGCGATCTGGCTGACGGCGGATGGCGCGCCGCCGCCGCCAGCTGTCGTCGAACAGACAGATGTTTTGCGCGTCGCCTCCAAATGCGATCTCGTCGCGCCACCGCCGGGCTGGCTGGGGCTTTGTGCGCCTTCCGGCGAGGGACTTCCGGCGCTGATCGCCGAAATCTCCGCGCGGGCGCGGGCGCGGTTGGGCGACGGCGACACGGCCTTATTCGCCCGCGCCCGCCACCGGGAAGCGACGCAAATGGCTTTCGACGCTTTGTCGCTGGCTTTGTCGCCACAGAAACCGCTGGAATTGATCGCCGAGGATATGCGACGGGCGTCGCGGGCGTTGGGACGGATTGTCGGCGCAGTCGATGTCGAGGATATTCTCGACGCTGTTTTTTCTCGTTTCTGCATCGGGAAATGAGTAAGAATGTTTCACGTGAAACAGACGCTGAAGACGATCTGAATGACGATCGCCCCTCCAAAGAATCATTTTGACGTCATCGTTGTTGGTGGCGGTCATGCCGGTTGCGAAGCCGCCGCCGCGGCCGCGCGGCTTGGCGCGCGCACGGTGCTGATCACTCATTCACGCGCCAGCATTGGCGCAATGTCCTGCAACCCGGCGATTGGCGGGCTGGGCAAGGGCCAGCTCGTCCGTGAAGTCGATGCATTGGACGGGCTGATGGGGCGGGTCGCCGACGCCGCCGGCATTCAGTTTCGTCTGCTCAATCGCTCCAAAGGACCGGCGGTGCGCGGCCCCCGCGCCCAGGCGGATCGCAAACTCTACCGCGCCGCGATGCAGGTGGCGATCACGGAACAGGAAAATTTGCAGATCGTTGAAACTGCGGTCGAGGATCTGATCGTCGAGGACGATCAGATCAGGGGCGTCGTCACGGCGAATGGAGATTTGATCCACGCCGCCGCCGTGGTGATGACGACCGGCACTTTTCTCGGCGGCATGATCCACATCGGCGATGAACGCATACCGGCCGGCCGAATGGGCGATCCGCCGGCGCAGGGACTGTCGCAAAGATTACGCGCGGCGGGATTTCCGGTCAGCCGGCTGAAGACCGGCACGCCGCCGCGTCTGGATGGACGGACGATTCGCTGGGAAGGCCTCGAACCCCAATGGGGGGATGACGATCCCGAGCCCTTTTCGGCGCTCACCGGCAAGATCGTCAATCGTCAGATCGCCTGCGCCATCACCCGAACCACCGAGGCGGTCCATGCCGCCATCCGCGCCGATCTTCACCTATCGCCGTTAAAAACCGGCGCGATCACCGGTTCTGGCCCGCGCTATTGCCCGTCAATCGAGGACAAGATCACCCGTTTCGGCGATCGCGACGGCCATCAGATTTTCCTCGAACCGGAGGGGCTGGACGACGACACCGTCTATCCCAACGGGATTTCGACCTCTCTACCGCTGGCGACGCAGGAAGCCTTTGTCCATGCCATTCCCGGTCTGGAAGCGGTCCGGATTCTCCAGCCCGGCTACGCTATCGAATATGACTATATCGATCCGCGGGCGCTCTATCCGAGTCTCGAAACCAAGCAATTCGCGGGTCTGTATCTCGCCGGCCAGATCAACGGCACCACCGGCTATGAAGAGGCGGCGGCGCAGGGGCTCGTCGCCGGTCTGAATGCCGCCCGGCGCGCCGCCGGCCAGGAGCCGGTGATCTTCGATCGCGCCGAAGCCTATATTGGCGTGATGATCGACGATCTTGTGACTCGCGGGGTCAGCGAGCCTTACCGCATGTTCACCTCGCGCGCCGAATATCGGCTGTCGCTCCGCGCCGACAACGCCGATGAACGCCTGACTCCCAGAGGCTTGGCGATGGGTTGCGTTGGCGAAGTCCGCGCGTCGCTCTACGCTGGACAATCCGAAAAACGACAGAATGCGCGGGCGTTGCTCGACAGCCTGTCCCTGACTTCTTCGGCGGCGGCGCGTCAGGGCCTGCCGATCAATCAGGATGGGCAGCGGCGCAGCGCTTTTGCGCTCTTGGCCTATCCGGACATCACCATTGAGCGGTTGACCGCGATCT
>JALRFG010000167.1:3705-4028 GCA_023253795.1 Methylocystis sp. | reverse complement strand
CGATCTGATCGAGCGCTTTTTCGGCGGATTGGACGACGGCGGTCTCGAGGGACGTCGGCGCAGAGGGGGCGGCGGTCATGGTCGGCTTCGTCTCCGGAAAGTGCGAAGCCTAGAAGTAGGCGCCCCGGCGGCGTTTGTCACCCGTCGGCGAAAACGGCGTCAAATTCGGCGCGCGCCGCAGCGATATCCAGAGCGTCGCAAGCGCGCACGCAATCGAGCGCCCGGTCCGCGCGTTCGAGCGCCTTGCCGGAAAGTTCGGGCGCGCCTTCGGCGACCGGACGCGCCTCGGCGAGGTCGCCATTACAATGCAGAACCATATCGCA
>JALRFG010000167.1:0-3695 GCA_023253795.1 Methylocystis sp. | reverse complement strand
CAACCGGCTGCGATGGCGCGCTCGGCGCGGGTGCGGAAATCGCCGGTCAGCGCCTTCATCGACAGATCGTCGGTCATCAGCAGGCCATCAAAACCAATGTCGCGGCGGATGATCTCGTTCACGACAGTTTTCGACCATGTGCCGGGCGCTGTCGGATCAATCGACGTGTAGACGACATGCGCGCTCATCGCCATCGGCAGATCGGCGTTGGCGCGAAATGGCGGGAAATCGATGCGCTCCAGCTCTGCGCGCGGCGCATCGACGACCGGCAACTCCAGATGGCTGTCGGCGCGTGCGCGTCCATGGCCGGGAATATGTTTCATCACCGGCGCGACGCCCCCCGCCATCAACCCTTCCGCCGCAGCGCGGCCCAGACGGGCGACATCCGCCGGATGACGGCTATAGGCGCGGTCGCTGATGATGGCGTGTGATTCCGCCGCCGGCGTATCAAGCACCGGCAGGCAATTGACGTCGATGCCGACGGCGCGCAGATCGTGCGCGATCAGTCGTGCGCCAAGCCAAGCGAGGCGTTCGGCGGCTTCGGGAGAGTCGCCGGCTGATTCAAAACGGGCGGCGCAAGGATAGGCGGGCCAGTGCGGCGTCGTGAGTCGCTGAACGCGACCACCTTCCTGATCGACAAGAATCGGCGCATTTCGACCAAGCGCCGCGCGAATCTCTTCCGTCAGTCGCGCGACCTGTTTGGGGCTCTCGACATTGCGACGAAACAGAATGGCGCCCCAGGGCGATGTCTCTCGCAGAAAGGCGCGTTCCTCATCATCAAGAACGAGGCCTTTCACACCACAGATGAACGCGCGCATGGCCGCTCCGGATAAGATGTCATCGCGCTGGCAGAGGCGATGACGGAATTAGTTGCTGACGGAGAAACAGGAGTCGCCTGCGGCCTTGGCTTTAGTGCAAAGGCCTTCCGCCGCTTCCTTCGTCAGGCCGCCGACGCGCACGCGATAAACGGTCTTGTCGCCGGTCTTCACGGGCTTGAACGTCAGTTTGCCGCCGCCGGGCGCGCCGCCATATTTGCCGGAAAGGGTTTTGATCAGCGCGCGCGCTTCGGCTTCGCTGTTCACTGCGGCAAATTGAGACGAATATGTCGCGCCGGTTGCTGGCGTGGGCGCAGTGGGTTTCGCCGCAGGAGCCGGCGCTACGCTCGGTGCAGCAGGCATCGGTAAAGGCGTGGGCGCCGCAGCGGTCGCTGCAGCGGGGATCGCAGGCGCCGCAGGCACTGCGACGGATTTAACCTTACGCGGTTGCAGGCTGCCCGGCGGCGTGGCCGCAGGTGGTTCATGCGGCGCATCAACCCGAGCGCCGCCCAGCTTCACCGTACCGGGCAGTTCGCCCGGCGCCGCATCATTCGGATCGGGCGCTTTCATTTCCGTCGGCGCAACCGTGGGATCGACCGCCTGCTCCAGATTTTTGACGACTTTTTTAACCGGCTCCGCTTCGTTGCGATCCAGCACGGCCGCCGCGGTTGCGGTCGGCGTGTCGGATTCCGGCTCGACGGTCGGCTTTACTTTCATCGGACCTTCGGGAGCCGCAATGGTGGCGATCTCACGTGAGCCGCCAACGCCGGCGCGATGTAAAGATCCCCAGCCGATGCTGATCACAGCAAGCGCTGAAACAGCGGCGATGGCGTGCCAGGGACGCAAGCTGCGGCGCAGATTGTCGATGGGCGACGCCGGCGCCGCCTGGCCTGTATCGTAATCATAATCATCTTCATACGCCGCATATTGATCTTCGGCGTATTGCGCCTGCGCGTATTGTTCGTCCGCCGCCCAGTCCTCTTCGGCTTCGCCATAATAGGAGGCGTCATAACGCGCGTCCGGAACAGCGTCGACTGCTGGGGCCTGCGTTGCAGGACGCGGAGCGCCGGCGACAGGCTGATCATTCCAGCTGTTGGGCGGCAATGATCCGCGCAAATTCATGCCGGCGTGATCATAGCCCGAGGCGGGAGCGATTGGCGCTGAAGGCGGCGTAAAGGTCGGCTCCTGAAGTCCGCGCGACGACAGCGGATCGCGTTTCGGAAGCGACGGCAAGGGCGGCAAAGGCGGCAGTGGCGCGAAGGATGACTCTAACGCATGCGGCGCAACGCCAGCCGGCATATTTTGCGCGGCGGGATTCCGGGGTGGCGGCTCTGCGAAGATATGGTTGTAGGGATCGCTCTCTGCTTGCGCCGCCTGCATCAGGCGGGCGAGTTCGGTCAGCGGATCGGGGCGCGCGGCGCGCGGCGCCTCGGCAGACGCCGGTGCAGCGCCGGCTCTGATGCGTTTCTCCAGTTCATCGATCTCGACGACGGGACCTCTGGGGGCAGGTTCACGCATCATGCACCTCACTTATCGGAAATTCCCGTCCGCCTGTCGGGACCGGAGAAGCTTCAGCGCATTTCGTCCGGCGCGCTCACGCCTAGAACGCCAAGCCCCGAACCCAGAACGGCGATCAGGCACAGCACCAGAGCGACTCTTGCGCAGGTTGAATCTCTCGCGTCAGCGTTAACAAAGCGTAACGACGGGTGGTCCTTGCCGCGGTTCCAGTGCGAATGAAACTGGCTTGCGAGTTCGTGCAGGAAGAAAGCGATGCGGTGCGGCTCATGCGCCGCCGCCGCCGCTTCAATCGCACGCGGATATTGGGCAATGACGCGCGCCAGTTCTTTTTCGCCCTCGTCTGTCAGGAGATGGAGAGGCGCATCGCTGAACGCAAGAGGCGAAAGATCGAGATCGGGGAAAGCCGCTTTGGCTTGCCGCAATACCGATTTCGCGCGTGCATGGGCGTATTGCACGTAGAAAACGGCGTTATCCTTCGACTGCTCGATCACCTTTGCGAGATCGAAGTCGAGCGGCGCGTCGTTTTTGCGATAGAGCATCATGAAGCGCACGGCGTCGACGCCAACCTCATCGACCACTTCGCGCAAGGTCACGAAGTCGCCGGCGCGTTTCGACATTTTCACCGGCTCACCGTTGCGCATCAGCTTGACGAGCTGACAGAGTTTCACGTCGAGATTCACCTTGCCGTCGGACAGGGCCGCGACCGCCGCATTCATCCGTTTCACATAGCCGCCATGATCGGCGCCCCAGATGTCGACCAGCGTATCATAGCCGCGATCAATCTTGTCCTTGTGGTAGGCGATATCGGCGGCGAAATAGGTCGGCGCGCCATTGGATTTCTTCAATGCGCGATCGACGTCGTCGCCAAAATCGGTGGATTTGAACAGCGTCTGTTCGCGATCCTCCCAATCGTCCGGCAACTGACCTTTGGGCGGCGGCAGGCGACCTTCATAGACAAGCCCCCTGCCCCGCAGCCAGTCGATGGCGGCGTCGATGGGAGATGCACCATGATCGGCGGCGTGCAGCGTGCGTTCGGAAAAGAAATGTTCGTGACGAATGTTCAGCGCCGCAAGATCGGCGCGGATCATCTCCATCATGCCGTCGATGGCGACGTTCTTGACGATGGGCAGCCAGTCGCTTTCCGGCTTGTCGAGCAGCGCGCGACCATGCGCCTTCGCAAGCTGTTCGCCCACCGGCTTGAGATAATCACCGGGATAAAGCCCTTCCGGAATGCTGATGGTTTCGCCGAGCGCCTCGCGATAGCGCAGGAAGGCGGAACGGGCGAGCACGTCAACCTGCGCGCCGGCGTCGTTGATGTAATATTCGCGGGTGACGTCGCAGCCGGAAAAGGCCAGCAGACTG
>JALRFG010000166.1 GCA_023253795.1 Methylocystis sp. | reverse complement strand
CCGCCGCCAAAGCCCATGATGGCGAGTCCGGTCGCAAGACCGCGCCGGTCGGGAAACCATTTGATCAGCGTCGAGACGGGCGAGATATAGCCAAGGCCAAGGCCAACGCCGCCGATCACGCCGGAGCCAAACCACAGCATCCAGATCTGGTGGAGATAAACGCCCAGCGCCGAAATCAGCAGACCCCCGCACCAGCAAAAGGCCGCCGCCAGACCCGCCTTGCGCGGTCCCGCGGTTTCGAGCCAATGGCCAAACACCGCCGCCGAAGAGCCAAGCAACACGAAAAACAGCGTGAAGGTCCAGCCGAGCTGACTGATTTTCCAATCGCAGTCCGTGGCGACCAGCGCGGCAAAAAACCCGAGCGTTTCCGCACAGGCTTTCGGTTGCGCGCCGCCGACAAGCCGCGACAGCGGCAACCAGAACACGCTGAAGCCATAGGCCATGCCAATGCACAAATGAATGGCGAGCGCCGCCGGGGGAACCAGCCAACGATTGAAGGCCGGTCCGGCGATGGTGTTTTCGCGGCTGAGAAATGAAACCTTGTCGCCCGCGACCTGCATCCTGCCCCCAATCAACCCATTAACGCTGGCGTTTCTAGTTCAGCGACAAAAACGCCTTGATCATCGTCTTCACATCCGCGCTCGACACATCAACCAGGGCGTCGGCGACTTCCTGATTAAGCCGCAACAGGCTGTCCTCGCCAAGATCGGCGTCCAGCTCTTTCAGCTTCATGCCCCATTCCGGGTAGGAAAGCGCGCTGACTTCCTCGGTCTTGATCAATGCGACGCCGGTATGACGCGCATCCTGTCCGATCTTTTCATAAAGCTCCTCCACCGCATGACGCGGACCTTCAAGCACCTGAAGAAAATTCAGGCCGTTGAACAGAAGGATGCCGGTAACGCCGCGCGAGAGATTATACGCCACGGCGCGGGAGAGAATATTTTCGAGATCGGCGGGGCCAAGCCCCAGCCGCGCTGTGCTGAAATAGATAAGCCGGAGCATTGTCCTGTCTCCCGGCGTCCCGCGCGGGGCCGCTTAAACCGCGGCCTTTTCGATGATATGCGCCAGATCGGTCATGATCTTGTTCAGATCATAATTCTTCGGCGTGTAAACCGCCGCGACGCCCGACTCGAGCAACAGCGTTTCGTCCGCAGGCGGAATAATGCCGCCGACGACGAGCGGCGCCGTGACGCCTTCCGCCTTCATCAGCCGCATGACTTCATGCGCCAGCGTGACATGCGAACCCGACAGGATCGACAGGCCGATGCAATGCACGCCTTCCTTCTTCGCGGTTTCGACCAGTTCGGCCGGCGTCGAACGAATGCCAGCGTAAATCACGTCGAAGCCGGCGTCGCGGGCTCGCACGGCGATCTGTTCGGCGCCATTGGAATGGCCATCGAGACCCGGCTTGCCGACAAGGAATTTGGCGCGCTGTCCGAGCTTTTGCGACACGCGTCCGACTTCGCTGCGCACGGCGTCGAGCTGGCCGCCAACCTGCCGGGCGGTGGAGGACACGCCGGTGGGCGCGCGATATTCGCCGAAAATGCCGCGCAGCACCTGGCCCCATTCGCCGGTGGTGACGCCGGCCTTCGCCGCCGCGATCGACGGCTCGACCATGTTGTGGCCTTCCTTCGCCGCGCGCGCCAGCTCTTCGATGGCCGCTTTCGCCGCCTTGTTGTCGCGCTGCTCGCGCCAGGCGTTCAGGCGCGCAATCTGATCGGCTTCGACGCCTTCCGGCACGACCATAATGGCGTCGCTGCCCGAGGCGAGCGGCGATGGCTCGGTCGAGGTGAATTTATTGACGCCGACGACCGTCTGTTCGCCCGCTTCAATCGCTTCGAGACGCGCCGTGTTCGACTCGACGAGTTTCGATTTCATATAGCCGGTTTCGACAGCGGCGGCGGCGCCGCCAAGCTGATCGATCTTCTTGAGTTCGGCCATGGCTTCCGCCTTGAGCGCGGCGACCTTTTTGGCGACCTCCGGATTGCCGTCGAAGATGTCGCCATATTCGAGCAGATCCGTCTCATAGGCCATGATCTGCTGCATTCGCAGCGACCATTGCTGATCGAAGGGACGCGGCAGGCCCAGCGCCTCGTTCCAGGCGGGAAGCTGCACGGCGCGGGCGCGCGCGTTTTTGGAAAGCACCACCGCCAGCATCTCGATCAGGATACGGTAGACGTTATTTTCCGGCTGCTGCTCGGTGAGGCCAAGCGAATTGACCTGCACGCCATAGCGGAAACGACGCGACTTCTCGTCTTTCACGCCATAACGGTCGCGGGTGATCTCGTCCCACAATTCGACAAAGGCGCGCATCTTGCACAGTTCGGTGACGAACCGCATGCCGGCGTTGACGAAGAAGGAAATGCGGCCGACGACCTGCGCGAAATCCTCTTCCGACATGCCGGCGGCCTTGACGCCGTCGAGGATCGCGACCGCCGTGGCGAGCGCATAGGCCAGCTCCTGCGCCGGCGTCGCGCCGGCCTCCTGCAGATGATAGGAGCAGACATTCATCGGATTGAACTTCGGACATTCCTTCGTCGTGAAGAGAATGAGGTCCTGGGTCAGACGCAGCGACTGGGTCGGCGGAAACACATAGGAGCCGCGCGACAGATATTCCTTGATGATGTCGTTCTGGGTCGTGCCCTGCAATTTGGCGCGCGGCGCGCCCTGCTCCTCGGCGGCGGCGATGTAGAGCGCCATCAACCACACGGCGGTGGCGTTGATGGTCATCGAGGTGTTCATCTCGCCAATCGGAATGCCCTCGAACAGCGTGCGCATGTCGCCGAGATGCGAAACCGGAACGCCAACCTTGCCGACCTCGCCGCGCGACAGAATGTGATCGCTGTCGTAGCCGGTCTGGGTCGGCAGATCGAAGGCGATGGAGAGACCGGTCTGGCCCTTGGCGAGATTGGAGCGATAAAGCCGGTTCGACGCTGTGGCGGTCGAGTGACCGGCGTAGGTGCGAAACATCCAGGGCTTGTCGCGGCGCGGGGCAGACGTGTCGTTCATCAATTTCTCCTCCGCTGGCTGCGATAGCACATGACCCTGTTTTGACAAGCCGCCGGAGCGCTCAAGCGGCGTCTTGCCGCCGCCTTGGACGGCCGTTCATCGGAAAAACCGGGTGGCCCATTGGTATTTTGGGGCTATCCGGGGCACCAGCGGGGCTTTATAAGACCGCCCCGAATTGATGCGTGGCAATCCGACCGGAGCCTGATCTTGACCGAGAAAAAAGACCTGTACGAACTGGGCGAAATCCCGCCGCTCGGCCATGTGCCCAAGAACATGTACGCCTGGGCGATCCGCAAGGAGCGGCACGGACCGCCGGAAACGGCGATGCAGCTTGAGGTCCTGCCGACCTGGGAGCTCGACAGCCACGACGTTCTGGTTCTCGTGATGGCGGCCGGCGTTAACTATAATGGCGTTTGGGCCTCGCTCGGCGAGCCGATTTCGCCGCTCGACGGCCACAAGAACCCCTTCCATGTCGCGGGCTCCGACGCCTCCGGCATCGTTTGGGCGGTCGGCTCGAAGGTCAAGCGCTGGAAAGTCGGCGATGAGGTCATCATCCACTGTAATCAGGATGATGGCGACGACGAGGAGTGCAACGGCGGCGATCCGATGCTGTCGCCCTCGCAGCGCATCTGGGGCTATGAGACGCCGGACGGCTCTTTCGCCCAGTTCTGCCGCGCGCAGGACCGTCAGCTCATGTCGCGCCCCAAACATCTGTCGTGGGAAGAGTCGGCCTGCTACACGCTGACGCTCGCCACCGCCTACCGCATGCTGTTCGGCCATGAGCCGCATGAGCTGAAG
Source organism: Methylocystis sp. (assembly GCA_023253795.1). Classification (GTDB taxonomy): domain Bacteria; phylum Pseudomonadota; class Alphaproteobacteria; order Rhizobiales; family Beijerinckiaceae; genus Methylocystis. Next base: position 297 of record JALRFG010000166.1, on the reverse strand, counting down.
CCCGGCCACAATGTGCTGATCTGGGGCGCCTCCGGCGGCCTCGGCGTGTTCGGCGTGCAGCTCTGCGCCGCCTCGGGCGCCAACGCCATCGGCGTGATCTCTGACGAGTCGAAGCGCGATTACGTCATGTCGCTCGGCGCCAAGGGCGTGATCAACCGCAAGGACTTCAAATGCTGGGGTCAGTTGCCGAAGGTCAATTCGCCGGAATACGCCGAATGGCTCAAGGAAGCCCGTAAATTCGGCAAGGCTATCTGGGACATCACCGGCAAGAAAGACGTCGACATCGTCTTCGAACAT
>JALRFG010000165.1 GCA_023253795.1 Methylocystis sp. | reverse complement strand
GAAAGCCGCAGGGCGTCGCCGCTTTGGCGGCGAGATCGGAGAGATTGACCCGGAGCGCTTTCTTCGCGATCAGCGCCGGCGGATCGTCGGGGAAGAAATGAACGCCCGCCACCAGCATGTCAGCCGTGATAGCGAGCGGCGCGCCTTGCGGCGGCAACAGGGCCGCATCGTCTTTCAGGCCGAGCGCCGCTGCGCCGGCCAGCGGCGCGAACAGCTTTGCGATCAGTTCGTCTTCGCTGTAACGGCCCGGCATCGGCGGTTCCGTGTGTAACGCGGTCACGCCAGTTCGGCGGCCCGCTCCTCGCGCGCAATCTTGTCGAGCACGGCGTTGACCATGCCAGACTCCGTCGGCCCGAAAAAGGCCCCGGCGACATCGACATATTCCTTGATGACGACGCGCGGCGGCACATCCTTGCGCGCCCGCAATTCATAGGCGCCGGCGCGCAACACGGCACGCATCACCGCTTCAACGCGCGCCAGCGGCCAGCCGCCGGATAAAGCGTGATCGATTTGTCGATCAATCGCCACCTGATCGGTCAGCACGCCCTGCACCACATCGCGAAAGAAGGCGGGCTCCGCCGGCTTGTACTGATCGCCTTCGATCTCGCGTCCCATCCAGTGGGATTCGAACTCGGCGAAGACTTCATTCACGCCTTTGCTGGCGACTTCCATCTGATACAACGCCTGCACGATCGCGAGGCGCGCGGCGGAACGCTTGTCGATACTCACGCCAGACCTCGCTTCAACGCCACCAGCGCCAACGCCGCCTGAGCCGCCTCGCCGCCCTTGTCGCCCTGCCGCATATCGGCGCGAATTTTCGCCTGGGTTTCGTTCTCCACCGTCAAAATCCCGTTGCCAAGCGGCAAGGCGCGCGACACAGAAATCTTCATCAACGCGCGCGCGCTGACGTCGCTGACAATTTCGAAATGATAGGTGTCGCCGCGCACGATGCAGCCCAGCGCGACCACGCCATCATAAGGCGCGCCCGCCTTCTCCGCCGCATTGAGCGCAATCACCGTCGCCGCCGGAATTTCAAGCGAACCGGGAACCTCGATCAGCGTGGCGCGGGCGCCGGCCGCCTCGATCGCCGCCAGCGCGCCGGCGCGCAGCGCGTCAACGATCTCGGCGTTGAACCGGGCCGCGACGACGAGCAGATGCGCGCCAGTCGCCTGTATGGTTTCACCCGATTTTTCCGCAAAGCCCGCCATCAGAAACTCCTCGCGCGATCGATACACATTTTTCGACGCGGCGACCATGGCAAAAGAAACGTTTTTTTGCGCCAAAGCCGGCGATCTCGCATCTCAGACGCTTGACAGCCTCAGCGCGCTTCGCTCAGCCGCGCGGCGTAACGCGCCATCAGATCGACTTCGAGATTGAGCGCGTCGCCTGTTTTGCGGTCGCCGAAAGTGGTGACGGCGAGCGTGTGCGGAATAAGCAAAATCGAAAACCGGTTCGCCTCGACCGCATTCACCGTTAGTGAGACGCCATCAAGCGTCACGGAGCCCTTCTGCGCGACGAAACGCGCCAGCGCCGGCGGCGTCTCGATCCAGAAACGCGCCATGCCGTCAAAATCTTCTCGCGACAGAATGGTTGCGACGCCATCGACGTGGCCGGTGACGATATGTCCGCCCAGTTCGTCGCCGATCTTTAGCGCGCGTTCGAGATTGATCCGCGTTCCAACGCCCCATGCGCCCGCTGTGGTCAGACGCAGGGTCTCGGCGCCGGCGTCGACATCAAAAAACGTGCGTCCATCGGCCGCCTGCACCGCAACCACAGTGAGGCAGGCGCCATTGCAGGCGATTGAGGCGCCGAGCGCAATGCTCTCCGCCTTGTAGCCGCAAGCGATGCGCAGACGTCGAAGATCGCCATGCGGCTCAAGCGCGTGAACCTCGCCGATGTCGGTGACGATGCCGGTGAACATATTGCGCCTCTTGTCGGTCATGGCGGCAGAAAGACTAGCCGGCCTTGATGTAATGGGTCATTTCGTCGGCGCCGAGCTGACGCGACTGAAATAGACGATAACGGTGTTCGTCGGCGAGCGTGTGACGCGCGGCGGGAGTCAGCGCGGACTTGCCCGGACGTCCCAGCGGTTTGACGCCGCGATGCAGGATCACTTCGTCGGCGTAGCCATGCGCGATCAGGCTTTCGGCCACCGCCGGCCCGCCTTCGCTGAACACCCGCGTTACGCCGCGCGCCGCGAGCAAACGCAAAGCCGCAAGAATGTCGAGGTGCCCGTCAATTGTCGGAATGCGCGCCACTTCGGCGCCGGTGGCGTCCATAAAGCTCTGTGCTGCGGCGTCGACGATCTTGTCGCTGGCGATGACGAGTAACGGAACGTCGCGCGCCGTCGACGCCAGTCGCGAACGCGGCGACAGCGTCAATTTCGCATCGAGAACGACGCGCAGGCGCTTCTCGCCCTCCAGCCCCGGCAGACGAATGGTCATCAGCGGATCGTCTTCGCGCGCAGTGCCGGCACCGATCATGATCGCATCATGCAACCAGCGTTGAACATGGGTGAAGGCGTCGGCGTCGGCGCCGGTGATATGCAGGCGCGGATCGTGCGCGGTGCCGGCGGCGTAGCCATCCGCCGTTTGCGCCAGTTTCAGCGTCACCATCGGACGGCCGTGAGTCACGCGCAGAATATGACCCATGTGATCGACGCGCGCCTGCGCGGCGCCAGGACCGACATCCACAGCAATTCCAGCGGCGCGCAACCGTGCATGTCCCTGCCCGGCCACCGCCGGATTGGGATCCTCAATCGCCGAGACGACGCGCGCCACGCCGGCGGCGATGATCGCGTCAGTGCAGGGCGGCGTCATGCCGTGATGCGAACAGGGTTCGAGTGTCACATAAAGCGTTGCGCCGCGCGCCGCTGCTCCGGCAGCCTCAAGCGCGCGCGCTTCCGCGTGGGGGCGTCCGCCCGGCGCGGTCCAGCCGCGCGCAACAATGACGCCATCCCGGACCAATAAGGCGCCAACGGCGGGATTGGGCGCGGCGCGCCCGAGATTACGACGACCAAGCGCCAGCGCCGCCGCCATGAAGGCGTCATCATTCGGCGTCGACGCCATAACGGGCGCGATCATATGTCGTCCGTGTCGTCGCGCGTGTCGTCGCCGCTTTCCAGCTCGTCGATCAGCGCGTTGAAATCGCGCGCCTCGGTGAAATCCCGATAAACGGAAGCGAAGCGGACATAGGCGACGGCGTCCAGCGAGCGCAGCCCTTCGATCACCAGTTCGCCAATCCGCTGGCTATCGATCTCCGGTTCGCCGAGGCTTTCGACCTGACGAACGACGCCGGAAATCATGCGATCGATCCGCTCGGGATCAACCGGACGCTTGCGCATCGCGATCTCGACCGAACGCGCCAGTTTCTCGCGCTCGAATGGCGCGCGGCGACCCGATTTCTTGACGACGATGATCTCTCGCAACTGCACGCGCTCGAACGTCGTGAAGCGACCGCCGCAAGCGGGGCAGACACGACGGCGGCGAATGGACGAAGAGTCCTCGGCCGGACGTGAGTCCTTCACCTGAGTGTCGAAAGAGGCGCAATAGGGACAACGCATCGGATCGCGTTCGTTATGCCTGTTGTGACGGCGGCCCACCCTCCTGACAGGAAGGCGGGCCGCGCAATCGTTAGAAGCGTGCCGCCAGAAGGCGGAAGGCGATTAGTATATCGGGAACTTGGCGGTCAGCGCGTGGACCTTGTCCTTCACCGCCGCCTCGGTCGCCGCATTGCCTTCTTCGCCCTTGGCGGAGAGGCCGTCGAGCACCTCGACGATCAGGCCGCCGACCTGCTTGAACTCGTCGACGCCAAAGCCGCGCGAAGTCGCCGCCGGTGTGCCGAGACGAATGCCCGAGGTGACGAAGGGCTTCTCCGGATCGAAGGGAATGCCGTTCTTGTTACAGGTGATGTGCGCGCGGCCGAGCGCGGCTTCCGCCGCCTTGCCGGTGATCTTCTTGGGACGCAGATCCACCAGCATGAGGTGGTTGTCGGTGCCGCCCGAAACGATGGCGAGACCGGCGTCGACCAGCGTCTTGGCCAGCACCTGGGCGTTGTCCTTGACGCGCTGCTGATAGGCCTTGAACTCAGGCTGCAGCGCTTCGCCAAAAGCGACGGCCTTGGCGGCGATGACATGCATCAGCGGGCCGCCCTGCAGGCCGGGGAACACCGCCGAG
>JALRFG010000164.1 GCA_023253795.1 Methylocystis sp. | reverse complement strand
ATAATTCGACGGCTTTCGGCGCCGGCGCGACGACGGCGCGCGCCAATCAGCAGGTGTTCGGAACGTCGAGCAATAATTACGCGCTGGCGGGTCTTTATTCCGGCGGCAATTATCAAAGCGGCGACACCTATATGGTCACGACCGATCAAAGCGGGCAGTTGTATTACGCGGATATTCCGTCGCAAAACCCTTGCGTGACGGCGACGCAAAACGGCGCCGGGGCTTTGGCCTGCGGCGACGGCGCCGTCGCCAATGGCGTCAACGCGTCCGCATGGGGCGCCGGCGCCAACGCGACCGGCGACAACGCCACAGCAATTGGCGCCAACGCCAGTTCAGCCGGTCATAATAACGCAACGGCGCTTGGCGCCGGCGCGACCAACACCGCCGACAATCAAATAATGATGGGAACCTCGGACACGACCTATGCGGCGCCGGGCATTACGTCAGCGGCGAGCGCCGCCGCTCAGCAGGGAACCACCAAATTCACAACCACGGATGCTGGCGGCCATCTCGCGACTTCCGCCTATGGTCCCGACGACATTGCGAATCTGAACAATCAGGTCACCAACATCAACAATAACGTCAACACGCTGAGCGCCAACGTCGCCGGCCTTTGGCAAAATGTCGCCGCTTTGCAGGGATCTGTGCAGCGTGGCTACGAAGGCTCGGCGGTCGCCATGGCTACGACCGGCGGCTATCTGCCCGAGAACTAAAGATTCGCCGTCACCGCCAATTGGGGAACCTTCCGGGGACAGAACGCTTTTGGCGCGCAAGGACATCTGCGGATCAACGATCATGCGATCATCCACGCCGGCGTCGGCGCGGGTTTCCGTTACGGCGGCGTCGGCGGTCGCGCAGGCATGACGCTCGCCTGGTGATGTCGTTTTGCACTCCACGGCGTTATCAAACATTCTGACGCAAGCTTGAGCTTGACATTGGATTCGCTGGCATAGAGGCTCTTTCTGATGCTTCATGACAGAGAGAATCGATGGTGAATTTTCGCTCCAGCCTGCTCGTCGCCAGCGTAGTTCTGGCGCTCGCGACGCCCGCCCTCGCTCAATCCGGCGACGCGGCGAAACCTGCGCAGATTGATCGCAATGGCGTGCTCATTCTTGTGCGCTCCAGCCTGCTGGCGCTCGATCACGCCAACAAGACCGGCAATTACACCGTGCTGCGCGAACTCGGCTCGCCGCAGTTTCAGATGAACACCGATGCGCGACTGGCGGAAATCTTCGCGCAGCAACGTCGCGACAATCTCGATCTCTCCGGCGTCGCCGCGCTCGATTCCCAGCTCACGCTCATGCCGCAGATCGAGCCCAATGGCATGATGCATATGAAAGGCTTTTTCCCCTCGCTGCCGGCGCAGGTGAATTTTGAATTGCTCTATGCGCCGGTGAATGGACAATGGCGGCTGTTCGGGATTTCCGTCGGCCTGGCGTCCTCGACGCCCGCTGCGCCGGCCCCCGCCAATGGCAAGCCAGCGCCTGCCGCCAAGCCGCCGGGCAGATAAGCCGGCAGATAAACCGGTAAGAAATCGTCGGCGGGTGACCGTTTAACGCGCACCCCCGCCGAAATTTTCATCACTCTCGTGCAGAACGGCGCAAAAACCCGGAATTTGCGCCGCTTATTTGAGCTTTTGCGCTCTCGGCGCCGAGATTATCACCGTGAGGCGAGCCTCAGGGCAAATCGCTTCCCGAATGATCGTCGAGACATCCGATGCGTAAAATCTCATCAGCGGCAATCGCCCTGCTCTTTTCCTTTACGCCGGCCTTCGCTCAGCAGGATGCGCCCCGGATCGATGGCGGCGACACCGCCTTTATGATCATCGCCACCGCTCTGGTGCTGATGATGACCCTGCCCGGTCTCGCGCTGTTTTACAGCGGCATGGTGCGCAAGAAGAATGTGCTCGCCACCATGGCGCAGAGTCTGATCGCGACGGCGATCGTCTCGCTGATATGGATCGTTATCGGCTACAGCCTGGTGTTTTCCGGCGACAGCCCATGGATTGGCGATACGGCGCGTTTGCTGTTGAAAGGCGTTGGCCCGGAAACCATCAGTCCCTTCGCCAAAACAATTCCCGAAATTCTGTTCATGACCTATCAGATGACCTTCGCCGTCATTACCTGCGCGCTGGTTGGCGGTTCGGTCGCCGAACGCATGCGGTTTTCAGCCTTCATGCTGTTTTGCGTGGTTTGGTTCTTCATCGTCTATGCGCCTTCGGCGCATTGGGTGTGGGGCGGCGGCTTTCTGCAAATGCTGGGCGTTTTGGATTACGCCGGCGGCACTGTGGTGCATATCAACGCCGGCGTCGCCGGTCTCGTCGCCGCGGTGATGCTCGGTAACCGCATTGGCTTCGGGCGCGAAAACCTTGCGCCCTTCGATCTGTCGCTGGCGGTGATCGGCACCGGCCTGTTGTGGGTCGGCTGGTTTGGCTTCAATGGCGGCTCGGCTTTGGGCGCCAATTCGCGCGCCGTCTTCGCCATTGTCGCCACACATCTCGCCGCCTGCTCGGGCGCGCTGGTGTGGTCGGCGCTTGAATGGTTCGAACGCGGCAAGCCTTCCGTGCTTGGCGTCATCTCCGGCGCCATCGCCGGTCTTGGCACCATTACCCCCGCCTCGGGCTATGTGCTGCCCTGGCATGGCGTCGTCATCGGATTAATCGCCGGCGGCGTCTGTTACTGGATGTGCACGGTCGCCAAGCACCTCTATCGTTATGACGACACGCTCGACGTATTTGGCGTTCATGGCGTCGGCGGCATTCTCGGCACGCTGCTGGCCGGCGTGTTTGCGACACGCGCCGTCACCGCTTCCGCCACCGACCCCGGCATCTCGGGCCTGCTTGATGGCAATCCGGCGCAACTGGTCATTCAGGCAATCGGCGTTGTCGTCACGCTCGTCTGGTGCGTCATCGGCACCTGGCTTTCGCTGAAGATCGTGTCGCTGTTCGTGACCTTGCGCGTCAACAGTGACGACGAACGCGAGGGGCTCGACATCGCCCTGCATGGCGAGGCGCTGCATCAATAAGCGTGAAATCTTCATGATGTCGCCCGGCGCTTAGCGCCGGGCGCTTTCACGACAAACGGCCGAAAAATAGCGGTAAAATGATACCGTATTTTATATCTATCTGTTTTTAATATAAATTATATTGATAGAGCTCTATTTTACTGCTTGACCACCCGACCTCGGATCTTTATCACCACACCCATCCGAACATTCGTTCACACGGAATTCCATCCCATGTTTGGCAAGACCTATTCGGCGAAACCCGCCGACATCGAAAAGAAATGGCTGCTGATCGACGCCTCCGGGCTCGTCGTCGGCCGCCTCGCCTCGCTGATCGCCCTGCGTCTGCGCGGCAAGCATAAAGCCACCTTCACGCCGCATATGGACGATGGTGACAACATCATCGTCATCAACGCCGACAAGGTGGTGCTGACCGGCCGCAAGCGCGACCAGAAGGTTTATTACCATCACACCGGCTTCCCGGGCGGCATCAAAGAGCGCTCGGCGAAGTTCATCCTCGAAGGGCGCTTCCCGGAGCGCGTGCTCGAAAAGGCTGTGCAGCGCATGCTGCCGCGTGGCCCGCTCGGCCGTCAGCAGCTCGGCAATCTGCGCGTCTACAAGGGCGCCGAACATCCGCACGCCGCGCAGAATCCGCAGACGCTCGACGTCGCCGCCCTTAACGCCAAGAACGCCCGGAGCGCCTGATCATGGCCGAGACCCTTTCCGCTCTCTCCGATCTCAATCAGGCCGCCGTCGCCGAAGCGCCGCGTCATGTCCAGAAGCTGGACAAGCAGGGCCGCGCCTACGCGACCGGCAAGCGCAAGAACGCCGTGGCGCGTGTGTGGATCAAGCCGGGCGCCGGCAAGATCAGCATCAATGGTCGTGACGTCGAAAACTATTTCGCGCGTCCCGTGCTGCGCATGATCCTCCAGCAGCCGCTGGCGATCGCCAAGCGCGTCGGTCAGTACGATCTGATCGTTACGGTCGCTGGCGGCGGTCTTTCGGGACAGGCTGGCGCGGTGCGTCATGGCCTCGCCAAGGCGCTGACCCATTACGAGCCCGAACTGCGTTCGCCGCTCAAGAAGGAAGGCTTCCTGACCCGCGACTCGCGCGTCGTCGAGCGTAAGAAATACGGCAAGCGCAAAGCTCGCCGCAGCTTCCAGTTCTCGAAGCGCTAATCATTGGACGCCGCCTGTCGGCGTCTCATTGGGCAGAACAATCATCAAAGCCGG
>JALRFG010000163.1 GCA_023253795.1 Methylocystis sp. | reverse complement strand
CGACCGAACGCGCCGCGCAAGTGGTCACCGCCATGGCGCAGGAAGGCCATATCAGCGAAGCGCAGGCGAAGCAGGCGCTCACCGAACCGGCGCAATCGAAACATGCGGCGAGCGGCGGTTCGATCAATTATGTCGCCGATTATGTGATGGACGTTCTCGCGACCACCATTGGCGCGATTGACGAAGACATTGTCGTCTGGACCACCGTGGATCATCGTTTGCAGATGGCGGCGGAAAACGCGCTCACCGAGGAGCTCGACAAGAAAGGCGACAAGTTCGGCGTAACGCAAGGCGCGCTGGTGTCGATGGAGCCGGACGGTTCGATCCGCGCGCTGGTCGGCGGCCGAAATTATGCGCAAAGCCAGTTCAATCGCGCCGTCTCCGCGAAACGACAGCCGGGCTCATCGTTCAAGCCTTTCGTTTATCTCGCCGGTCTCGAACACGGCCTGACGCCCGATACGCTGCGCGAAGATGCGCCGCTCAACATCAAGGGTTGGCAGCCGGAGAATTATCATCGCGATTATCAGGGGCCGGTGACGCTGACGCGCGCGTTGTCTACGTCGCTGAATACGGTCGCAGTGCGCGTCGGTCTGGAAGTCGGCGTCAAGAACGTCGTCAAGACCGCGCATCGGCTTGGCGTTAAATCCGATCTTCAGGTCAATCCTTCAATTGCGCTTGGCACATCTGAAGTAACGCCGCTGGAGATTGTTTCAGCCTATGCGCCTTTCGCCAATGGCGGCGTTGGCGTGCAGCCGCGCATCATCGCACGAGTGACGACGGCGGCCGGTAAAATCATCTATCAGGGCGAGGCCTCAACACTGGGCCGGGTCATCGAGCCGCAATATGTGGCGATGATGAACGTCATGATGCGGGAGACGCTGGCGACAGGCACGGCCCGAAAGGCCGATCTGCCGGGTTGGCAGGCGGCGGGCAAAACTGGCACCAGCCAGGATTTTCGTGACGCCTGGTTCATCGGCTACACGAGCCATCTCGTCACCGGCGTCTGGCTCGGCAATGACGATAATTCGCCGACGAAGAAAGCCTCCGGCAGCAATCTGCCGGTGGAGATCTGGTCGCGTTACATGACTGCGGCGCATGCCGGCGTCGAACCTGTCGCTCTGCCATCGGGCGGGTGGCGATCCGACGCCATCGCCCTGCAGGAAATCGCCAAGCCGATCATCAAGCCGCTGGATGATCTGATCGGCATTCTCAACCCGCCCGCCGCGGCGCCGGAAGCGTCCGAGCCTGCTGCGCCGCCGCCGCGCCCGCGTCGCGCCTCGTCGCCGCGTGAACAACCAGTCGCCGCTGCGCCGCCGATTGACGTTTCGCCAACCAGTTCGCTTCCTGCAGAGACGCCGCGCGCGTCTGAGCCGCCGCCCGCGCGTCCGGCTCCGCGTGCGAAGGTTGTGCGCGAAGCCGATGATCTGTTGCCGCCGGAGGACATTCCGAATGTCGGCGCCATTCCGGAGACGCCAGCGCGCCGCGCCGCGCCGCAACGGGATAAAAATATTTTTGAAAACCTATTCGGCGGCGGGTGATCAGCCGCGCCGCCGTTGACCGCAGGTTTCGGTTATCTAGTGCAGACTGACCGTGCGCAGATCATGCTCCCGCCCGCTGCCCTGCGCGCCCTCGGGCGAGTCGGCGATCGAAATCGGCGCGCCATCCGCGCCTATCAGCGCAAACACCGTCAATCCCGGCGCGACGGCCGGCGCGTCCGGATAAAAACGGCCAATGTCTTCTGATCGCATGGGCCGGACATAGGCGATCATGCCATCGCCCAGATGCGCAAATTGTTCTGCCGACAACGCCGGCGAGGTCCGCTCGGTATTGGTTTTGGGTTCCATCTCTTTTTCTCCTGCGAGCGGTCTGTTCGACCCGCTCCCTTGCGCCGCCATTGGGCGCACGCCTTTGGAGAAAGAGATGTGCATTGTCGGGCGCGTTTGGAAGGGGCGCGTGGATCGCAGGCGAGAAGCCTTACAAGCCGAGCGTCAGTCGCGCCGGGTTCTCCAGAAGTTCTTTCACCCGCACAAGGAACGTCACCGCCTCTTTGCCGTCGACGATCCGGTGATCGTAGGACAGCGCGAGATACATCATCGGCCGGATTTCAATCTTGCCGTCGATGGCGACCGGACGCTCCTGAATCTTGTGCATGCCGAGTATGCCGGATTGCGGCGCGTTGAGGATCGGCGTCGACATCAGCGAGCCATAGACGCCGCCATTGGAGATGGTGAAGGTGCCGCCTTGCAGATCGGCGATATCGAGCGCGCCCTCACGCGCTTTCTTGCCGAGCGCCGCAATAGTTTTCTCGATCTCGGCGATGGACAGGCGATCGGCGTCGCGCACCACCGGCACGACGAGGCCCTTGTCGGTCCCCACCGCCACGCCGACATGGCAGAAATGCTTGTAGATGATGTCGGTTCCGTCGATCTCAGCGTTGACGGCGGGGATCTCCTCCAGCGCCTGACAGCAGGCTTTGACGAAAAAGCCCATGAAGCCGAGCTTCACGCCGTGTTTTTTCTCGAACAGATCCTTGTAGTCGGCGCGCAGCGCGATCAGCGTCGACATGTCGACTTCATTAAACGTCGTCAGCATGGCGGCGGCGTTTTGCGCTTCCTTCAGGCGGCGCGCGATGGTCTGGCGCAGGCGCGTCATCTTCACGCGCTCTTCGCGGCTGGCGTCATTCGCGGCTGATGGCGCACGCGGCGCGGCGGGCGCTGCTGGCGTCGCAGCGGCGGCGAGAACGTCGGACTTCAGCGCCTGCCCGCGTTTGCCGCTGCCGGCGATTTGCGAAACATCGACGCCTTTCTCGATGGCGATCTTCGCGGCGGCTGGTGACGGCGGCATCGATGAAGAAGCGGCGGCCGATGCCGGCGCCGGCGATGCGGCCGGCGCAGGTTTGCTCACTGCAGCGGGCGCCGGTTGTGTTGCGCCGACGGCGCCTTCGGTAATCTGGCCGAGCAGGGCGCCGGGCGTGACCGTTGCGCCTTCCTTGACGGTGATCTCCGCCAACACCCCGGACGCCGGCGCATTGACTTCCAGGGTCACCTTGTCGGTTTCGAGTTCGGCGAGAACTTCATCCGCGCGCACCGCGTCGCCGGGTTTTTTGAACCACTTGCCGACGGTGGCTTCGGTTACGGATTCGCCGAGTGTCGGAACGCGAATGTCAGTCATAAACGTCTCTCAGTCAGAAACAGGTTATCCTCACGCCGCCGCAAAGGCCTCGTCGAGGAAAGCGCGCAGTTGCGCGAGATGTTTGGCCATGGTGCCCATGGCTGTCGCGGCGGCGGCCGGTCGACCGGCGTAACGCGCGCGTTTGACCTTGCCGTTGGTCTGCGCCAGCGCCCATTCGATATAGGGCTCGACGAAAAACCATGCGCCCATATTGCGTGGCTCTTCCTGACACCAGACGATGTCGGCGTTTTTGAAACGCGCCAGCGCCGTGACCAGCCCTTTGGCCGGGAAAGGATAAAGCTGTTCGAGACGCAGCAGATAGACGTCGTCGATCCCGCGCTTTTCGCGCTCGTCGATTAGATCATAATAGACCTTGCCGGTGCAAAGAACCACGCGCCGGATGTTTTCATCCGGCTTCAGGGTCTGCGTTTGCATCGTATCGGCGTCATCGAGCAGAATGCGCTGGAAGGTCGAGGATGTTCCGAGTTCGCCCAGCCGCGACACGCAACGCTTGTGGCGCAGCAGGGATTTCGGCGTCATCAGCACCAGCGGCTTGCGGATGCTGCGATGGATCTGGCGCCGCAGGATGTGGAAATAATTCGCCGGCGTCGAACAATTGGCGACCTGCATATTATCTTCGGCGCAAAGTTGCAGATAGCGTTCAAGTCGCGCCGAGGAATGTTCCGGTCCTTGCCCTTCATAGCCATGCGGCAACAGGCAGACGAGCCCAGACATGCGCAGCCATTTGCGTTCGCCGGCAGATAAAAACTGATCGAACACCACTTGCGCGCCATTGGCGAAATCGCCGAACTGCGCCTCCCACAACACCAGCGTGTCCGGCTCGGCGAGCGAATAGCCATATTCGAAACCCAGCACCGCTTCTTCCGACAGCATCGAATTGATGACTTCGAAACGGCCCTGCTTTTGCGCAACGTGATCGAGCGGCAGGTAACGCGCTTCCGTCTCCTGATCGATTAGCACGCTGTGACGCTGGGAGAAAGTGCCACGTTCGCAATCCTGTCCTGACAAACGCACATTGTGGCCTTCGTGCAGCAAGGAGCCAAAAGCCAGCGCTTCGGCTGTCGCCCAGTCGATCGGTCCATCCTGCGCAATCGCTTCACGCCGCGTGTCGAGAAAGCGGCGGATGGTTTTATGGACATTGAAG
>JALRFG010000162.1 GCA_023253795.1 Methylocystis sp. | reverse complement strand
GCCGGCCATGATGCGCAGCAATGTCGATTTACCCGCGCCGTTGACGCCGAGCACGCCGATCTTGGCGTCCGGGTAGAAGGACAGGTGAACATTATCGAGAACCTTCTTGCCGCCCGGATAGGTCTTGGTGAGGCCCTGCATATGATAAATGAACTGGCGCGCCATGTGTCTGCGTCTCGCGGTTGGACCGATTTGGCCTCGTGTTTAGAAGGTTTTGGCGTCGAACGGAAGCGCCGCCTTACTGCACGGTCGCGGCGCGCAAGGCCCCGCGCCGCATGGCGACAAAAGCAACGCCGACCGTCTGTAATGCGCCCTTGTCGTTCTTGTCGTCCTTGCCGCCCTTCTCAAGTTTCACCGACCAGTCGGGAAAGATGCGCCAGCCAATGGTGTAATGGCCGATGCTGGCGAGATAGACCTCGCCTTGATGGAGCAGGGGCAGCAGGAGCGGGTTCTGATCCAGATAGCTGGCGGGATTTTCTGGCGCTTCCGGCGGCTGAACCTCGCCACGGTTGTCCTGCGCCTGCTTCGCCATGGTCTCGAACATCGTGCGCTGGGTGGCGGAGAGGGCGGCGACGGCGTTGCGGCGCGCCGCCAGCGGATCGCGCTGCACAGCCTCGACCAGCGCCATCGCCGCCGGCTTGAGCGCGACGCAGGCGGCGCTGTCGCATTTTTGATCGGGCTCCTGCGCCGGTTCGCTCGTCGTATCGACGAAGGCCGGATCATAATCGAAAGCGATGCTGCAGGAAGGCCCAAAGCCTTGCTTGTCCCAGGCCTTGAGCGTCAGGCCGCTGGCGAGCGAGGGATCGTAGGGGCTTTCATTATCCTCCACGGCGACGGTCCGGCCGTCGATGTCGCCGAAGAAACGATCAACCCCGCAGGAGTCGCCTGGCTGGTCCGACCAGAGAGGTTTTGCGGCGCGTTCGGCGACGCCATTTTTAATCACGAAAGACGCCGAATAAATGCAATGCGCCGTGCCCTGCACCTGCGTCACGACAAAAAAATTGGTTGCTGGCGCACGCTCGATCGTCGTGATGGCGGTTGAGCCGAGTTCAAGAATATCGTGCCTGACGCGTGGCGAGAAACGCAAGGGCGGCGTCTGGTTGCGCGCCCATTGATCGAGTTGTCGCGCACTTGTCTCTTGCAAACGTTGCGCTTCCGGTGCGCGCGTGACGCCGGAATTTGGCGTATTCGCCAGCAAGGCGAAGGGCGGCTGACTCAACGGCGCATTGGCGTCCTTTGGATCATTGACGCGCGCGGCGAGGGTGGCGCGATAGGCGTCGACAAAGCGACGACACAACGCCTTTCCCGCGTCTGTGTTCATGTTCTGCGCGGGCGGCATGGCGGCGATGGCGGTGAGGCGTGCGCGATAGACATTGGCGAGGCAGGCGACCGCTGCATTGCGTTGTTGTGCGGACAGCGCGCCGGCAGGAACGACGCAGGTTTTATTGCGCAAGCGCAGCCATTGTCGCGCGTCGGCGAGGAATGTCTCCCGATCCAGCGGCGCGGCGGTCAATCGCGCCTGCACGGCGGCATTCAGCTCTTTGTCCAGCACGCCGACCTCCGGCGCTGCGCAAATCAGTTTTTCGATTGGCGTTTGCGCCTTGCCGCAATCAAAACCCTGCGCAGCGAGAGAAGATGGCGCGAGGCAAAGCGCGATCAGAAAAGCCATGCGATGCTTGTTCATTGTTCGACGCTCCGTTTGGCGTTGCGTTGACGTGGGCCTATTGCGGTTTGGCGCCCATTTCATCGAGCGTGCGCTCAACCAGCGGCGCGATGCGCGTAACTATGGCGCGCACGCCGGCGGCGTTGGGATGCAGGCCGCCTTCCTGCGTCAACGCGGGATCGTTGGCGACGCCCTCAAGAAAATAGGGATAGAGCGGCAAGGCGTATTTGGTCGCCAGCGCCGGATACAGCGCGTCGAAGCCTTGTTTGTAGGTCGCGCCCCGGCGATCGTCGGCGATCATGCCGGCGAGGATAATCCGCGCCCCAGCGGTCTGAAAACGGCGGATCAGCCGCACGAGATTGGTTCGGGTCGTCCGTAACGCCACATTGTTAAGAAGGTCGTTAGTCCCGAGTTCGAGAATAACCAGATCGGGTTTGCTGGCGGCGGCCTCCTCCACGCGGGCGAGGCCCATGGCGGTGGTGTTTCCCGGCACGCCGGCGTTGGCGATGACCACGTCATAGCCATCCGCCTGAAGACGCTGGCTGAGGACGATTGGAAACGCCTCGCTGTCCCGGACGCCATAGCCCGAGACGAGACTGTCGCCGAAGACGAGAATTTTTGTCGGCGCGGCGAGCGCTGGGCCGCCGAACAGGGACAGGATCAGGCCGAGAATGCGGAATTTTGGCATCGACAGGACCCCAAGCCGGATATGTGGTCGTCGTTCCACACAAATCGGTCGCCGGCAAGGCCGTCCGGCTTTGTTGGCCGCCGCCGCTCGGCTATAGGCAGGCCTATGGATAAATTGAACATTCTCCTCATCGGCTCCGGCGGCCGCGAACATGCGCTGGCCAATGCGCTGGCGAAAAGCCCGCGTTGCGCGCAATTATACATCGCCCCCGGCAATCCCGGCACGGCGCGGGTGGGCGCCAATGTCGCGCTTGATCCGGCGGATCATCCGGTCGTGCTGACATTTTGTCGCGAGAAGCAGATCGGCCTTGTTGTGGTCGGGCCGGAGCAGCCGCTGACCGGCGGCCTCGCGGATGCGCTGATTGGCGCCGAGATCCCGGTGTTTGGCCCGACGGCGGCGGCGGCGCAGCTCGAAGGCTCCAAGGGCTTCACCAAGGACATCTGCCGCGAACATCGCATTCCGACGGCGGCCTATGAACGTTTCGTCGACCGCGACCGCGCGCTGGCCTATATGCGCGCGCAGGGCGCGCCAATCGTGATCAAGGCCGATGGTCTCGCCGCCGGCAAGGGCGTCGTCGTCGCCATGACGCTGGCCGAGGCCGAAGCGGCGATTGATTCGATGTTCGACGGCGCCTTTGGCGCCTCCGGCGCGGAAGTGGTGATCGAAGCCTTTCTCGAAGGCGAGGAAGCCTCCTTCTTCGCCATTTGCGATGGGACGCGCGCGCTGCCTTTTGCGACGGCGCAGGATCACAAACGCGTCGGCGATGGCGATACGGGTCCCAACACCGGCGGCATGGGCGCTTATTCGCCGGCTTCGATTGTCACGCCGGTAATCACGGCGCGCGTGATGCGTGAAATCATCACGCCGACGCTGGCGGCGATGCGCGCGCGCGGCGCGCCGTTCACCGGCGTGCTCTACGCCGGCCTGATGCTCACCAAGGATGGGCCGCAGCTCATCGAATATAATGTGCGTTTCGGCGATCCCGAGGCGCAGGTGATCCTGCCGCGCTTTGACGGCGATCTCGTCGAACTCATGCTGGCGGCCGCCAAAGGCGCCTTGCCGGAAGGCGCGCCGCGTTTTGCGTCGCAGGCAGCGCTGACTGTGGTGTTGGCGGCGAAGGGCTATCCGGGGACGCCAGAAACCGGCACGGAAATTCGCGGGCTCGAACGAGCGGAAGCCATGCCGGGCGTCGTCGTCACGCACGCCGGCACAAAGCGCGACGGCGAACGACTGCTGGCGTCGGGCGGTCGCGTGCTGAACGTCACCGCACTGGCCGACAACGTGAAAGCCGCGCGCGACAAAGCCTATGCGGCGGTCGATGTCATCGACTGGCCGGGCGGCTTCTGCCGTCGCGATATTGGCTGGCGGGAAGTGGCGCGAGGCAAATAACGTAAAAAGGCGAGCGCTTTGCGCCCGCCTTTTCAAATCATCAAATTTTGTGTCGCTTTATTTCTTCGCGCCTCTTGCTGCGCGTTTGGCCAGCGTGCGCAGTCGCAGCGCGTTGAGCTTGATGAAGCCTTCGGCGTCGCGTTGGTCGTAGGCGCCGCCTTCTTCGAAGCTGACCAGTTCCTGATCGTAAAGCGACCAAGGGCTTTCGCGTCCAACCAGAATGGCGTTGCCCTTGTAGAGTTTGAGGCGCACGCGTCCTTCGACATGCTCCTGGCTTTTATCGATCGCCGCCTGCAACATTTCGCGTTCCGGCGCGAACCAGAAGCCATTGTAGATCAGCTCGGCGTAACGCGGCATCAACTCGTCCTTGAGATGCGCTGCGCCGCGATCGAGCGTCAGCCCCTCAATGCCGCGATGCGCGACAAGCAGGATCGTGCCGCCGGGCGTTTCATACATGCCGCGCGATTTCATGCCGACGAAACGGTTCTCGACGAGATCGAGACGACCAATGCCATTTTCTTTGCCAAGCGCGTTGAGTTTCGCAAGCAATGTCGCAGGCGAGAGCTTTTCGCCATTGATCGCTACCGCATCACCCTTT
>JALRFG010000161.1 GCA_023253795.1 Methylocystis sp. | reverse complement strand
GGACAATGCTTGGTTATATCCAAGCTATGGAATCCACGTGGGCGGTAAGTTCTTACACGATTTTGTTTTGCGCCAATAGTCTATTTTCGATTTCTATTCATTTATAGAAATAATCAATAGCCAATTTGATAATACAGACTTAACCAATATCTGTTGCGTGAATGCAACACTCGTTTGCTTTCAATAAGTTTGCTCAATTTAACCTTACTTAAGCTTGTTATATGATCTATAACACTCTTACGCCCTCTCCTTGGGCGTTTCCTCCCTGACTTGAACCGCTGGCCTTGGCCGCGGTTCTTTTTTTATCTGCTTCAGAAACACCGAAGCCGCCTGTCCCTCTGCGAAACGGCGGCTTGAAGCTCATTGGCTATGTCGGCGGGCTATTAGAAGCCCCACATCTCTTCATTCATTTTGTTTCTCCCATTACTTCGTTGATCGCTTTCGTTTGATTTGGCTTAGAAGCCGTCCCATTCACCGTTCATTGTATTGCTCCTCAGTTCGTTTTCTCAATGATTGGAGAATACGGACAACGATGAGGGATTGATGTGCGTCCGAGCACACGCCGTCCGCTACTCAAACAACCTGTGTAGCGTCTGTGTAGATTTGAGCAGTCTGCTGCGCCGACTAAGCCACTAATTCAAATAAGTTCATGCTTTGTTCTGTGTAGCACATGTGTAACAAAAAAGGCGTCAACATATAGTATGCTGACGCCTAAATTGTTGATTTTTAACACAAAATGTTGATTTTTTGTGCTAAATTTTACTAGCGCGAATAGAACTCGATCACGAGGTTCGGTTCCATCTGCACCGGATACGGCACTTCGGTCGCATGCGGCACGCGGAGATATTTCGCGGTCATCTTGGCGTGATCGACCTCGAAATATTCCGGCACGTCGCGCTCGGCGAGCGCCACGGATTCGAGCACCGTCACCGCCTGCTTGGAGGATTCCTTCACCTCGATCACATCGCCCGCCTTCACCAGATAGGAGGGGATGTTGACGCGGCGGCCGTTGACGCGGATGTGGCCGTGGTTGACGAACTGGCGCGCGGCGAAGACCGTCGGCACGAATTTCGCGCGATAGACCACGGCGTCGAGACGACGCTCGAGCAGGCCGATGAGGTTGTCGCCCGAGTCACCCTTCAGACGGATCGCCTCGGCGTAATATTTGCGGAACTGCTTCTCGGAAATATTGCCGTAATAGCCCTTGAGCTTCTGCTTCGCCTTGAGCTGCGTGCCGTAATCGGAGAGCTTGCCCTTGCGGCGCTGGCCGTGCTGGCCGGGGCCGTATTCGCGGCGATTGACCGGGCTCTTCGGACGGCCCCAGATGTTCTGGCCAAGGCGGCGATCAAGTTTATATTTGGATTCTGCGCGTTTCGTCACTGTATCTTTGTCCTGTCTTGGCCGCGCTCGCGCACAGGACGAAAGACGCCATGCTCGCGCCATGGCTGGCGCGCGGCGTCATCTCGCGTTCCCTGCGCTCCCCTGGGGGAGGCGAACGCGCCCTCCTCTGCCGGTAAACCGGCCGACAGGCGACAGATCCCTCTGGGGGCGTCGCCACGGGTGCATGGCTCGCGGCGCCAAGGCGTCGCAAGCTGCGATTTGGCTATAGGACCAGCGCCTTGCTGTCAAGGCAGGCCCTTAGCCGAACTCAGAAATCGTCGAGCGACGGCCCCTCGAAGGGAATGCCCGGCGCCCAGGGCTGGTCCCAGTGGCGCGGCAGCGTCTCGCCCATGTACCAGCTGCGCTGATTGGCGTAGACCGGGTCCTGATTGGAGAAGGTCTGCTGGGTCATATAGCGGTTGGTGCTGCCCGGAATGACCTTGGTGCCCGGATCCAGGAAGCTGCGGCGTTCAACGTCAATCGGCGCCTGCGCGGAGGAACTGCGCGATTTGGCGATAGCGCCCTGAGACGCCATCAGCGCAACCAGGCAGGCGACGCCTCCCGAAACCAGCAAAGCTTTACGCATGTGCGCCCTCGTGACTGTTTAATCCATCAACCCGTTCATCCTTAAACGGGGGGACAGGCGGCGCACAAGCGATAATTCCGTCAGGCGACGCGTTGGATCGCCTGATTGATGGCTCGGTTAATCACTCGGCGCGGCTGGATTTGCCCTTTTTGCCACGGGTCTTGCGGGCGGGGATCGAGGCGGTCACCTCATCCTGCGCAATATTGGCGCAGGATGCGCCCTGCGTGGCGCGCGCCTTTTCGAAAAAGGCCGCGACCTCGCCTTCGGCGCCGGCCGGCAGATAATCCACGCCGTCGAGCAGACAGCCGAAGGTGGCGCGCGCCAGCGGCGCCGCTGCGGTCGCGCCGCAGAACAGGCCGGTGATTTCCAGCGCATTGGCCTTGTCGACCAGACGCGCGCCCATGCAGGCGCGCGGGTCCGCGCCGGGCGCGCCATCGGCGGCGCTCATGCGCATCTCGGCGGCTTCAAAGGCGCCGAATTTGGTGTTCAGCGGCGCCGGATGGCTGATTTTATTGACCGACAGAAACTGGCGATTGGCCTGCCGGGTCATGTCGAGGAAAAAGTCAGGGCTCGCCTCCACCGGGCCCAGCCCGCGGTGGATGTCGATGCGCAGAAACGGGCCGCCGCGACTGAAATCGCCCATGGTCAGCGTGTCGATCCGGCCATTCTCGTCGCCGGTGTCGCGCGAGGAGACCGTCTTTTTCTCCTGCTCGAAGCCCGGCGCCACGAGATCGAATCCCGCATAGGATTTCACCAGCGCGCCGGCGTTAAGATCCGGCTGCGCCATTGACGCCTTGGTGGTGAATTTCGCCGCTCTCGGCGCCTGCGCCACTTGCGTCACTTGAGACATTTGCCCCGGCGCCGTCGTCATCGGCGCGACGCTCACAGCGAGCTTTTGATCGCCCGGCGCGGGCGCGCCGCCATTGGTCAGCGCGGCGACAAGCAGAAAGAAACTGGCGGCGACCCCCATGCCCAACGCGGCCCGCTCGCCCGTACGACGCGCGTGGCGCGGCCCGGCGTAGGAGGTCATCTCATAATCCAGATCAAAAGAGGTCGCACGCATTCACGCAACTCCGCGGGGCCGCCGTTCGCGGGCCCCGCCACATGGCTGTTACATGGCCGCAACATGCCAAGAGAGTTGAAAACCAAGGTTAACGACCGACGGCTGTTTCCCGATATGGTTAAAAATGCTTTGTGCCCCCTCCGGCCGGGCGAGGCATAAAAAAACCCGCGCCGTCGCCGGCGCGGGTCTGTTTCTTTCAAGACGATTGAAGAAGCTTATTCTTCCGTCTTCTTGCCCTTCTTCGGCGTGTCGTCGCGGGCCTTCAGGGCCGCGCCGAGAATATCGCCGAGCGACGCGCCGGAGTCGGCGGAGCCGTACTGAGCGATCGCCTCTTTCTCTTCGGCGACTTCCAGCGCCTTGATCGAGACGGCGACCTTGCGCGCCTTGCGGTCGAACAGGGTGACGCGGGCGTCAACCTTTTCGCCGACAGCGAAGCGTTCCGGACGCTGATCGCCGCGGTCGCGGGCGAGTTCGCTGCGCTTGATGAAGGTGGTGAGATCGGTGCCGGCGATCTTCACATCGATGCCGGAGTCCTTCACCTCGATCACTTCACAGGTGACGACGGCGCCTTTCTTGACGTCGCCGCCTTCATCGCCGCCGCCCACGGAGGCGAAGGGATCGCCGGCGAGCTGCTTCACGCCGAGCGAGATGCGCTCTTTCTCAACGTCGACGTCAAGAACCTGAGCGGTGATCACATCGCCCTTCTTGTAGTCGTCGATGACCTGCTCGCCCGGACGATTCCAGTCGAGATCGGAGAGATGGACCATGCCGTCGACATCGCCATCGAGACCAATGAACAGACCGAATTCGGTCTTGTTCTTGACCTCGCCGGAGACATTCGCGCCGACCGGATATTTCTCCGCGAAGCCTTCCCACGGATTTTGCAGGGTCTGCTTGAGGCCCAGCGAAATGCGGCGCTTCGCCGGATCGACTTCGAGCACCTGCACGTCGACTTCCTGGCTCGTCGAAACGATCTTGCCGGGATGCACGTTCTTCTTCGTCCAGCTCATTTCGGAGACGTGAACGAGGCCCTCGATGCCCGGCTCCAGCTCCACGAAGGCGCCGTAGTCGGTGATGTTGGTGACGCGGCCGTGGAATTTGGCGCCGAGCGGATATTTCGCCTCGATGCCCTGCCACGGATCCTCAAGCAACTGCTTCATGCCCAGCGAGATGCGGTGCGTGTCGTGGTTGATCTTGATGATCTTGACCTTCACGGTCTGGCCGATCGTCAGCACCTCGGACGGGTGGTTGACGCGACGCCAGGCGATGTCGGTGACATGCAGCAGGCCGTCGATGCCGCCGAGATCCACGAAGGCGCCGTAGT
>JALRFG010000160.1 GCA_023253795.1 Methylocystis sp. | reverse complement strand
CTTGAAAGATTCTGGTTCTGGGAATGCCACCCACCCCCCCTTTGCAACGGTGGTTACCTTCGGGGGACTGGGGGTCCCCCCTTTCTGCCAGCCCAGTCCCAAGATCTCCTAGACGGTTGCGACATCGAGGTCGATGTCGAAGAAGCGCGCCAGAAGGCGGCGCGTCCGCTCGAAGTCATCGAAGGCCCGCTGATGGACGGCATGAATGTCGTCGGCGATCTGTTTGGCGCCGGCAAGATGTTCCTGCCGCAGGTGGTGAAATCGGCGCGCGTGATGAAACAGGCGGTCGCCTATCTGATGCCGTTCATGGAGACGGATAAAGACAAGCGGTCATCGGCCGGCAAAATCCTGCTGGCGACAGTGAAGGGCGACGTGCACGACATCGGTAAAAATATCGTCGGCGTCGTTCTGGGCTGCAATAATTTCGAGATCATCGACCTGGGCGTCATGACGCCGGCGGCGAAGATTCTCGATGTCGCGAAAAAGGAACAAGTCGACATCATCGGTCTTTCCGGCCTGATCACGCCCTCACTCGACGAGATGTGCTATATCGCCGCCGAGCTGGAGCGCGAAGGACTGGACATGCCGCTGCTGATTGGCGGCGCCACGACGAGCCGCGTTCACACCGCCGTCAAGATCAATCCGAATTACACGCGCGGGCAGGCGGTTTATGTCACCGACGCCAGCCGCGCCGTCGGCGTCGCGCAGGCGCTGGTGTCGCAGAAATCGCGCGCCGGCTATATCGCCGACACCCGCGCTGAATATGAACGCGTGGCTGAAGCCCATGCGAAAGCCCAGGCCGACAAACAGCGTGTGCCGCTGGCGCAGGCGCGCGCCAACGCCTATCGGATCGACTGGGATAAATATACGCCCGCGAAGCCGACCTTCACCGGTGCGCGCGCTTTCGCCAGCTATGATGTGGCCGAGCTGGTTCCCTATATCGACTGGACGCCCTTCTTCCAGACATGGGAGTTCAAGGGTCGCTTCCCGGCGTTGCTCGACGATCCGGAGCGCGGCGCTGCGGCGCGTCAGCTTTATGAGGATGCGCAGGCGATGCTCAAACGCATCGTCGAGGAACGCTGGTTCACGCCGAAGGCGGTGATCGGTTTCTGGCCGGCGAACGCCGAGGGCGACGACATCGCGCTCTATAGCGGCGAGTCGCGCACGGACAGGCTAGCGACTTTCTACACGCTGCGTCAGCAGCTTTCGAAGCGCGACGGCAAATCCAATACGGCGCTGGCGGATTTTGTCGCGCCGAAGCAGAGCGGCAAGGCGGATTATATCGGCGCCTTCGTCGTCACCGCCGGCGCGGAGGAGGAGAAAATCTCCGCACGCTACGCGCGCGCCAATGACGATTATGGGTCGATCATGGTCAAAGCCCTCGCCGATCGCATCGCCGAGGCTTTCGCCGAGCGCATGCATGAGCGGGTGCGCCGGGAGTTCTGGGCCTATGCGCCGAATGAATCCCATGCGCCGCAGGAGTTGCTGTCGGAAAATTACGCCGGCATTCGCCCGGCGCCCGGCTATCCGGCGCAGCCCGATCACACCGAGAAGGCGACGCTGTTCGATCTGCTCGACGTCACCAAGCGCACCGGCGTGCAACTGACAGAGAGCTTTGCGATGACGCCGGCGGCCTCGGTTAGCGGCCTTTATCTCGCGCATCCGGACGCGCATTATTTTGGCGTCGCCAAGGTGGAGCGCGATCAGGTCGAGGATTATGCGCAACGCAAGGGCATGAGCGTTGCGGAGATCGAGCGCTGGCTCTCGCCGATCCTCAATTACGAACCGGCGACGGCGACTGCGGCGGAGTAACCGCCGCTTCGCCGTGCGCTGCTTCGTTGCATTTATCCCGGTCTGGAGTTCTGACGCGATGTCGACGTCCCATGTTTCACGCGCCGCTTCGCCGTTTGCGCTTGCGCTCTGGTTTGGCGTCGGCGCGCTGGCGCTGTTCTCGCTCTACACGCTGGCGACGGTGCGTGGCGAACCGGTCAACGCCATGTGGCTCGTCGCCGCCGCTGTCGGCGTTTACGCCATTGGCTATCGTTTCTATTCGCGCTTTATCGCCGAGCGGGTGTTGCGGCTCGACGCCACGCGTCGCACGCCGGCGCATCGTCATAATGACGGGCTCGATTATGTGCCGACCGATAAATGGGTGTTGTTCGGGCATCATTTTGCAGCCATCGCCGGCGCCGGTCCGCTGGTTGGTCCGGTGCTCGCCGCGCAAATGGGCTATCTGCCGGGCGCGCTGTGGCTGCTGACAGGCGTGATCTTCGCCGGCGCTGTGCAGGATTTCGTGGTTCTGTTTATTTCGACGCGCCGCGACGGCCGCTCGCTCGGCGATCTGATCAAGACCGAGATGGGGCATATCCCCGGCGTTATCGCCATGCTGGGCATATTGTCGATCATGATCATTCTGCTCGCCGTGCTGGCGCTGGTCGTCGTCAAGGCGCTGGCCGATAGCCCCTGGGGGGCCTTTACGGTTTTTGCGACATTGCCGATTGCGGTGTTCATGGGCGTCTATGGCCGTTATCTGCGGCCCGGCCATATTGGCGAGATGTCGGTGATCGGCTTTGTGTTGCTCATCGCCAGCATCGCCTTTGGCCGCACGGTCGCCGAAACGCCGGCGCTGGCGGGGCTCTTCACCTATAAGGGTGAAACGCTCGCCTTTATGCTCATCGCCTATGGCTTCATCGCTTCGGTGTTGCCGGTCTGGCTGTTGCTGGCGCCGCGCGATTATTTGTCCACCTTCCTCAAGATCGGCACCATTGTGTCGCTGGCGCTGGGCATTTGCATTGTCTGGCCGCAATTGCGGATGCCGGCGGTCAGTCGCTTTATTGACGGCACGGGCCCGGTGTTCGCCGGCAGCGTGTTTCCCTTCCTGTTCATCACCATCGCCTGCGGCGCCGTCTCCGGCTTTCATGCGCTGGTGTCGTCGGGCACGACGCCGAAAATGATCGCAGACGAAACCCAGACGCGCTTTATCGGCTATGGCGCGATGCTGATGGAATCCTTCGTCGCGGTGATGGCGCTGATCGCCGCCAGCGTGCTGGAGCCCGGCGTCTATTTCGCCATGAACAGCGCGCCGGCGATGATCGGCGCGACGCCGGAAGCCGCCGCTTCGACGATTTCCGCCTGGGGCTTTGCAATCACGCCGGAGACGCTGACCAGCGTGGCGTCGGATGTCGGCGAAAAGACGATCCTTTCGCGCACCGGCGGCGCGCCGACGCTGGCGGTCGGCATGGCGACGATTCTTTCCTCGGTCATCGGCGGATCGACGGCAATGTCCTTCTGGTATCATTTCGCGATCCTGTTCGAGGCGTTGTTCATTCTCACCACGATCGACGCCGGCACGCGCGTCGCGCGGTTCATGATTCAGGATTTGGTCGGCACCTTCATCCCCGCGTTCCGGGATACGAAATCCTGGACGCCCAATCTCATCGCCACCGCCATTGCAGTTTCGGGCTGGGGCTATTTTCTCTATCAGGGCGTGATCGATCCGCTCGGCGGCATCAATACGCTCTGGCCGTTGTTTGGCATCGCCAACCAGATGCTGGCGGCGATTGCGCTGACGCTTTGCGTCGTCGTGCTGTTCCGAATGAAGCGCGATTGCTATGCGATCATCGCCATCCTCCCGACGCTCTGGCTTTACACCTGCACCCTCACCGCAGGGCTGGAGAAGATTTTCCATAGCGATCCGCGCATTGGTTTTCTGGCCCATGCGCAGAAATTTTCAGACGCCGTGGCAGGCGGAAAAGTGCTGGCGCCGGCGAAAACGCTTGGCGACATGCAGCGGGTGATCTTCAACGATTATGTCGATACGGGCCTCTGTGCGATTTATATCGTGCTGGTGCTCGCGATGATCGGTTTCGCGCTCGCCGCCATTCGCGATGCGCGCGCGTCAACAAGCGTCACAACGCGGGAGAGCGACGATGAAGTGCTGCAACCTGCCGGCGCTTGATCTGCGCAAACTTGCCGGCAAGCTGCGCGATGGCGCGCGGCTGATGGTCGGGCAGGGCGATTACGACGTCTATGTCGCGCATATGCGTGTCCGCCATGCCGAGAGCGCGATCCTGTCGCAATCCGAATTTTTCCGCGCGCGCGAGAACGCCCGCTTCGGCGCCGGGGGCGAACGCGCCTTCCGCTGCTGCTGATGACGGCTCCCCAAAGGCCGGCGTCTGCGCTAGTGTCGCCAGCATGAAAGCAGAAGAAATGACCCGCGAAGCGCTCGTCGCGCTGCTCGACTGGTATGTCGAGAGCGGGGTCGATCTCGCGCTGGATGATGCGCCGCATGATCGTTACGCCGACAGCGCCCGCGCGCCGGCGCCGATCATTGCGCTGGAAGCGTCCGTCGACGCAACGCCGCCCGAAAC
>JALRFG010000015.1 GCA_023253795.1 Methylocystis sp. | reverse complement strand
CAGATCGACGTCTTCATGGAAGACGGCTTCACCAAGGAAGAGTGGAAGATGGTCGCGGAGACCAAGAAGATTCTTGATCCCAAGATCAAGCTCGTCGCCACCTGCGTGCGCGTGCCGGTGTTCATCAGCCATTCGGAAGCGGTGAACATCGAATTCGAAAATCCGATTTCCGCCGATGAAGCGCGCGACATTCTGCGCGCGGCGCCCGGCGTGCTGGTCATCGATAAGCGCGAGCCCGGCGGCTACATCACGCCGCATGAAGCGGCGGGCGAAGACGCCACCTATATTTCGCGCATTCGCGACGATCCGACCGTCGATAACGGCCTTGTGCTGTGGTGCGTCTCCGACAATCTGCGCAAGGGCGCGGCGCTGAACGCGATCCAGATTGCGGAAGTCCTGATCAACCGCAAACTGATCACGCCGAAGCCGAAGGCGGCGTAACGCGCAGTGTCGCGAGACGTGAAGTAAGCGCAGCGTGTTTGACGCTGTTATGTGAATGAAACGCCTGCAGTATTTTCAGAATGCGGCAGGCGTTTTTATTTCAGGCCATGGAGCATGCGTCGTTCACGCCGGGAGGGCGACTGTTGCAGATTTGCAACGCCGCCGTGTTTTGAAAGCACTTGCCCGATTTCGCCATAATTGCGCCAGCCGCATGGGAGACACATAGCCTCACGTCCTCTCCTTGGACGTTTCCTCCCTTGACTTGGGCCGCTGGCGACCTGCCGAGCGGCCCTTTTTCTTTATGAGACTGGCTTGGCGCGGATCACAGCAGCGCGCCGGCGACTGCCGCCGTCAGCAGACAAAAATCATGCGCGGCGAGCGCGCGTCGCGTGGGCGTTGTCACGGCGTGCAACTGGCGCAGGCAGGCGACATTGACGATCGACCAGCCGACGCCGATGGCGATCAGCCCCGCCGTGATCGAGGCGATCGATAGACCGGCGTAAACCGCGCCGGCGCCGGCCAACGCCAGCAGAAGTCCCATCACCATGGCGCGTTGCGGCGGAAACAGCGCCGGCCAGCGCGCCGCCAGCGCGGCGGGCGCATACATCGACACCAGATGCCAGCCCATTGCGCCGCCGATGAACGCCGGGCCCGCCGAGCAGACGGCGAGCGTCAGCGGTCCGTGCAACATGCCCGCCGCCATGATGAACCAGGCGAGCGCGCCGGCGAGCGTGGCGACGATGAAACCCTCCGGGAGCGCCTGTTGCGTCGTGATTGCGCGAGCGGGCTCGCTGAGACGATGCGGCAGGCGGATCACCACGGCGAGAGCGACAATATGCAAAGCGCCCGCCGCGAGCAGCGTCCTTGCCGGATCGCCGGTGATGAGCACGACGAGGGGCGTCGCAAGCGCCGCAATTGCGCCGCCGCCGAAGACGGCGAGCGCGGCGCGCGCCGAGCCCTGCGCCGCGACATGGCGATAAAACAGCGCGAAGCCCTGTGCGAGTCCGAGCCAGAACGCGCCGACGCACAGCGCGAAGAAATTATTGCGCATCGCTGCAAACGCGCAGAGCGCGGCGCCGGCGGCGCCGAGACTGGCGCCAAGCCCGAAGGCCGCGCGTCGTCCGAAGGCGTCGATCAGCAACGTCGCGGGAAAGCTTGCGAGCGCCGCGCCGATTAGCAGCAGAGCGAAGGGCAGGCCGACGCCGGCGGTTGTCGGCGCCAGCAGACGTCCCTGTTCCGGCAGCACGGTGAGCGTCAGCGCCTGCGCAAGGACCGCCAGACCAAAGGCGATCATTAGAACGACGCGGTTATCGGTGACGGCGTCGCGCGTCGCGTCTTCCGGGCAGGCGCAGTTGATCTGTCCGGCGCGAAATGCGGGATCGGACGCCGGCGGCGTCATTGGTCGTCCTCGACATCATCATCCATCAAAACGCGATGCGCGGCGCCGTCGAGATCGTCAAATTGTCCGCTGCGCAGCGACCACATGAAGGCGACGAGCGCGATCAGCCCGAGCAACAGCGCCAGCGGCACCAGAAACAACAAAATTGTCATTCCGCAGGCTCCGGCGCGGGCGCGTCAGACGCTACAGGATCGGCGCTGGTCGCCGCAGACGGCGCGGCGCGCAGCGCGTTTAGCGTCACCAGCAGCGACGAGCCGGACATGGCGGCGGCGGCGATCAGCGGCGTCAGCCATCCCGCCATGGCGAGCGGCACGGCGAAAACATTATAGATCACCGACAAGCCGAGGTTCTGGCGCATCAACAAACGCGCGCGACGCGCCAGATCGATGGTGACGACAATCGGCCCAAGACGTTCGCCAAGGAACACCGCGTCAGCGGCGGCCTGGGTGATGTGGGTGGCGTCGATCGGCGAGATTGAAACATAGGCGCTGGCGAGCGCCGGCGCGTCGTTCAGTCCGTCGCCGATCATCAGCGTCTTGCGGCCGGCGTCGCGCAGCGCATCAAGGCGGGCCACTTTCTCGGCGGGCGTGAGGCCGCCGCGCCAGTCTTCGACGCCAAGCGCGCGCGCAATTTTTTCGACGGCTTCGGGCCGGTCGCCGGAGAGAATTTCGATGGCGAAGCCGCGCGCTTTCAGTGCATCAATCGCGTCGCCGGCGTCGCTGCGTAAAATCTGACGCACCTGAAACAGCGCGCGTCGTTCGCCATGACGGAAGGCGACAAGGGAGATATCCGGCTCGAGCGCACCCAGCGCCTCGACCTGCGGCATCATCTCACAAAACGCGACCGATCCCAGACGCGCCTCGACGCCGTCAATCATCGCACTGACGCCGAGACCATGTTCTTCGCGCGCCTCGATCGCCGGCGCATTCGGCGTTAACGCCGCAACGGCGCGCGCCAGCGGGTGACGACTGGCCTGCGCCAGTTGCGCCGCCAGCGCCTGGGTCGCCGGATCAATGATGTCGGCGTTGACCACGCGCGGCGCCGGCGCCGTCAGCGTGCCGGTTTTATCGAAGACAATGGTGTCGGCTTCCGCCAGCCGTTCGATGGCGTCGGCGCTGTTAAGCAAGACGCCGGCGCGAAACAGCGCGCCGCTTGCCACAACCTGCACCGCCGGCACCGCGAGCGCCAACGCGCAGGGGCAGGTGATGATCAGCACGCAAATCGCCGTAATCAGCGCATCGTGAAATGTCGCGCCGCGCGCCATCCAGAACAACGCCGTCGAGAGCGCCGCGAGATGCACCATCGGCGCATAGAGACGCGAGACGCGATCGGCGAGCCGCATATAGCGCGAACGCGCATGCGCAGCCTTGTCGAGCAGCTTTTCAATATCGTCGAGTAGAGTCGCGCCACTGGCGGCGCCGACGCGGATCGTCAGCACGCCATCGTAATTCAGACTACCGGCGTAAACGACGTCGCCTGCCGAGGCTGGACGCCGCGCGGTTTCGCCGGTGATCAGACTGTCGTCGAGCAGCGCGCTGCCCGAGACGATGACGCCATCGACCGGAAGCCGTTCGCCGGGACGCGACAGCACCAGATCGCCGGGCTTGATCTGCGCCACCGGCACGCGCGTTTCGTCGCCATCCGCAGAGACGCGGCTTGCGAGCGGCGCGCGCAGCGCGGCGAGATTGGCGGCGACAGCGCGGGTCTTGCGCCGCATGGCGTGATCGAGAAAACGGCCGAGCAGCAGGAACGTCAGCAGCATTGTCGCGCTGTCGAAATAGGCGTGTTCAGCGTTGGTCACGGTCTCATAGACCGACATGATCAACGCCAGCATCACGCCCAGCGAAATCGGCACATCCATATTGAGCCGACCGGCGCGTAACGCGGCGAAAGCGCTTCTGAAAAACGGCTGACCAGCGAACGCCGCTGCGGGCAGGGCGATCAGCGCCGAGACGCCATGGAAAAGATCGCGCGTTTCGGGATCGATGTCGCCGCCGACCCAGACGCCGACAGAGAGCAGCATGATGTTCATCGCGGCGAAGCCGGCGATGGCGAGACAGCGCAGCAGGAAGCGCATGGTCTCGGTTTCCGCGCGCTCGCTATCGGCGAGTTCGAAGGGATGTAGTTCGTAGCCCATGCGCCGCAGACGGGCGAAGGCGGTTGTCAGATCGAAATTTTCGTCGCGCCACTCAAGCGCCAGTCGGCGGTTGGTGTAATTGACTCGCGCCGAAACCAGCCCCGGCAAATCGCGCAGGCCGCGTTCGATGTCGCCAATGCAGGCGGCGCAGGTCATGCCTTCAATCGCGGCGTCGAGACGATTCAACCCGCCATCGGTTTTCGTCACCAGCGATTGGTAATCGAAAGCGGCGGTCATGCGTGCGTCTCCTGGCTGTGGCGCTAGCGCGCGTCGAGCCGGTTTTGCGAGCGGAAGACTTCCTGTCCCGCCCGTTTCGCCGACAGCACGAGATCGCGCCGACCGGCGACGAAAGCCGCGTCGCCAGCGTAGCGACCATCGCCTTTTTCCTCAAGCCTGACGCGAATGTCCTGCTTTAGATTAGCGGGCGCGACCAGCAGCGCTTCAAGATCAAGACCGGTGATGGCGGCGCCGGCAGCGTCGCGCAGTGTGACGACAATTTGCCTCGCGTCGCCAGTGGCGGCGGGCGCGAGGCGAATATCGACTTTCCAGTCGCGGCTTTCCTGCGCGCGGGCGGCGGCGATCTCGCGATTATAGGCGAGGCCGCGTTCATAGGGATGCGCGATCACCTCGCCGCTGAAGGTCTTCACCGCAAAATAGGTCATCGCGCCATTGGCGCCGAGAACGATGAAAAACAATCCTACGAAAATCGCCAGCACCATCCAGCCATTCAGCGGGCGGCCGCCGGCGACATATTCGGAGCCAGCGGCGTCGTCGGGGCGTCTGTCGAAAGCGTTGCTCATGATCTCACCTCTGACGGCCCGCCGGTTTACGGCCAGACGAACACGTCTCTTGCTTCAACCGCCACGCCGCTCTGCGCATCCGTCATGGTCACGGTGATCGGCGTCTGGCCGCTTTTGCCAGCGGCGTCGGGGGCCGCGAGCAGCAGACGCGTTTCGCGCGTCTGATCCGGACCGACCTCAATGACAATGTGGCCCTGTGCATCTGGAGTGACGCCGACGATTTCGGGCGTGGCGCCGTCAACGCCGGCGATGGCGACAGTAAAGCGTCGCATCTTTGACTGCATATTGGAGAGCCGCATGGTGTAGCCGTTGCGCACGCCGCCATCCTTCAGACGTACGGTGAGCGGATTGCGATCATGCAGCACGCTGACGCGCATGTCGCCGCGCGTCGCCAGCGTTAGAGTCATAAAGCCGCCGATGAGCACAATCAGCACCGCATAAATCAGCGTGCGCGCGCGCATGGGCTTGTAAACCGCCGGCTGCCCGCATTCGCGACGTTTGACGTTCAATTCTGTGTCGTAGCCGATCAGACGGGTCGGACGATGAATCTTGGTCATGATCCCGTCGCAGGCGTCGATGCACAGGCCGCACTGGATGCAGCCGAGTTGCGAACCTTTGCGGATATCGACGCCTGTCGGGCAGACCGCGACGCACTGGCCGCAATCAACGCAATCGCCCACCTGTTCGCCGCTCGCGCGCAAGGCGGTCGCCTGTTTGAGCGACATGCGCGGTTCGCCGCGATCGTAACGATAGGTGACGTTCAGCGCATATTCGTCGGTCAGCGCCGCCTGAATGCGCGGCCATGGGCAGGCGTGCAGACACAGTTTTTCACGCATCCAGCCGGCGAAAACATAGGTCGTGAAGGTGAGAATGCCGATCCAGAGATAGGCTTCAAATGCGCCAGGCTGGAAGGTCGCCAGCGTATAGACGAGGGTTGGCGCGTCGGTGAAGTACAGAACCCAGGCGCCGCCCGTCCACCAGGCGATCAGCAGCCAGACAAAATGCTTGGCGATCTTCTTGCGAATTTTTTCGACAGTCCACGGACCTTCATCGAGCTTCATCCGTTCGCGCGGTCGCCTTCGATCCAGCGCTCGGTGGTCATGAAAAAATCGGTCCACACCGTTTGCGGACACATGTAGCCGCACCAGATGCGGCCGGCGAGCGCGTTCATCAGGAACAGCGTCAGCGCGGCGAGGATCAGCAGGCCGGTGGCGTAATAAAATTCCTGCGGCCAGATTTCGATGAAGAAGAAATAGAAGCGCCGATGCGGCAGATCGAGCAGCACCGCCTGCGACGGCGCGCCCGGCCCGCGATCCCAGCGCACGAAGGGCAGGAAATAATAGATCGCCAGCGTGAGGAGCTGGATGCCCCATTTGATCCGTCGAAAATGGCCATCGACCTTTTTCGGATAGATCCGATGCTCGGGTTCGACGAAGGGCTCAAAGAGCGGATCGTGGATATCGACGCTGGGCATGTCTGTCGCCTTCGGCGGTTATGCTGGCACCTGCAGAGAGGCGCGGGCGGGCGTGTTTCCGCCGCACACAGCAATCATTGTCATTTGAAACGCATCCCGGCGACAGGCGCCGGGACGCGCCGTGCTCACTGCCCGCCGCCGAGCGAATGCACGTAAACCGTCAGCGCCTTGATCGTGGTGTCGTCGAGGCGATCTTTCCATGCTGGCATCACGCCGCCGCCGCCATTGACGATGCGGTTGACGATCGCCGGCTTGTCCGAGCCATAGAGCCAGATGGCGTCGACGAGATTGGGCGCGCCGAGTTCGGTGTTGCCCTTGGCGTCCGCGCCATGACAGGCGGCGCAATTTTCGTCGTAAAGCTTTTGGCCTTCCGCTGTCGGCTCAGGCGCATTCGGCAAATCCGCATAGGTGCGGACATGATCCGCGACGACGGAAATTTGCTGAGGCGTCAGTATGCCGTCGCGACCAAAGGCCGGCATTGCGGAGCTGTGGGTGGCCTTATCGCCGTCCCAGCGGGCGCCATGTTCGATGGTCGTCTGGATGTCGGCGAGCTTGCCGCCCCAGATCCAGTCGTCGTCGTTGAGATTGGCGTAGCCTTTGGCGCCCTGTCCGCCGGCGCCGTGACAACCGGCGCAATTATTGACGAAGGCGACCGAGCCCACCATGCGGGCGGCGGCGAGCAACTCCGGATTCGCTTCGATGTCGGAGAGCGAGGCGGCGTTGAGCTTGGCGAGAATGGGCGCGCGGGTGGTTTGAAGTTCGCCGATCTCCTGCGCCACTTCGGTGCGCGAGTTCCAGCCGAACAGGCCTTGCGTGCCGCCCGACAGCGTCGGCCACGCCGGATAGACGAAGCAGTAAAGCACGCCCCAGATGGCCGTCACCCAGAAGGTCCACACCCACCAGCGCGGCAGCGGCGTGTTCAACTCCTCAATGCCATCCCACTCATGTCCGGTGGTCGGCACGCCGGTTTTCTCGTCGATCCTGACCTTGCCGCGTTCAAACGTGTCGTTAGACATCGTCGTCGTCCTCTCGAAGGGGTATCTGCGCATCCGCCTCAAACTCCTGGCGCCGCGAGGGCCAGAAAACATAGGCGATCACACAAAGAAAAATCAGACCGAAGAAGATCAGCCCCCATGACGCGGCGAAGGCGCGCCATGCTTCATATGTTGAGGCTGCTTCGGCGATCTTGTCGTTCATCGCCTCACCGGATGTTGGCTTTGTCGTCGTAGAGCTTGAAGTCCACCGACACGCCGAGATGTTGCAGATAGGCGACCAGCGCATCTTCTTCCGTGACGCCGCCTTTGGAGGCGATATCGTTGATCACGACATTGGGATAACGCTGGCGCAACGCCGCTGCGCCGGGATCGTCGGGCGCGCTTTGCGCGGTCAGATCGGCGGCGGCGTTCTCAAGCTGCGCGTCCGTATAGGGCACGCCGACAACGCGCAGCATCCGCATCTGCTCGGCGAGATGCGCGCCATTCAGCGGCGTTTCGGCGAGGAAGGGATAGCCCGGCATGATCGAGGTCGGGACCATCGAACGCGGGCTGCGCAGATGGTCGCGCTGCCAGTCGTTCGAATATTTGCCGCCAACGCGCGCCAGATCGGGACCATTGCGCTTCGATCCCCACTGGAAGGGGTGATCATACATGCTCTCGGCGGCGAGCGAGTAATGGCCATAGCGCTCGACCTCGTCGCGCAGTGGGCGGATCATCTGCGAGTGGCAGGTGTAGCAGCCTTCGCGCACATAGATGTTGTAGCCGGCGAGTTCGAGCGGGCTGTAGGGACGTATGCCATCAACCTTCTCGATCGTGTTCTTGATGTAGAACAGCGGCACGATTTCAACGATGCCGCCGATCGACACCAAAATCAGAATAGCGACAACCAGCAGGATCGAATTGGTTTCGATTCTTTTCTGGAGACCGCCGCCGGGCGCATGATGCGTTGTTTGTGACATGTGCGGCTCCTCACTCGGCCAGCTGCGGCGACGCGGCGATATCTTCGGCCGTATCGATCTCGGGCGACGCGATGGTGCGATAGATGTTGTAGACCATGATCAGCGCGCCGATCAGGAACAGACCGCCGCCGGCGGCGCGGATCAGATATTCCGGATGCAGCGCTTCCGTGGTCTCGATGAAGGAATATTCCAGGAAGCCCTGCGGCGTGTAAGCGCGCCACATCAGACCCTGCATAATTCCCGCGACCCACATCGCCGAGATGTAGAAGACGATGCCGATCGTCGCGATCCAGAAATGCCAGTTCACGAGCTTCAGCGAATAGAGCGGACGCCGCCACACCCACGGGATCAGGCAGTAGAGCGCGCCGAAGGAGACGAAGCCGACCCAGCCCAGCGAACCGGAATGCACATGGCCGATGCCCCAGTCAGTGTAATGCGACAGCGCGTTCACCGCCTTCACCGACATCAGCGGTCCTTCAAACGTGGACATGCCGTAGAAGGCGACGGAGACGACGAGCATGCGCAGCACCGGATCGGTGCGCAGCTTATCCCACGCGCCCGAAAGTGACATGATGCCGTTGATCATGCCGCCCCAGGAGGGCATCCACAGCACGACCGAGAACACCATGCCGAGCGTCTGCGCCCAATCGGGCAGAGCGGTGTAGTGCAGATGGTGCGGACCGGCCCAGATGTAGAGGAAGATCAGCGACCAGAAATGCACGATCGACAGACGATAGGAGTAGATCGGACGATTGGCGCGCTTCGGGATGAAGTAATACATGATCCCGAGGAAGCCGGCGGTGAGGAAGAAGCCCACCGCATTATGGGCGTACCACCACTGGATCATCGCATCCTGCACGCCGGCCCAGACGATCACCGATTGCGCGGAATAGATCGACACCGGAATCTCGACATTGTTGCCGAGCACCAGCACCGCCACGGTGACGATAAAGGCGAGGAAGAACCAGTTGGCGACATAGATGTGCGGCTCGGTGCGACGCGCCAGCGTGAACAGATAGACCAGCAGGTAAACGACCCACACCACCACCAGCCACAAAATCGCATACCATTCCGGCTCGGCGTATTCGTGGCCGCGGGTCACGCCCAGCAGATAGCCGGTGCCGGCGATAAGAATGAAGAAATTATAGCCAAGCACGACAAACCACGGCGCAAGATCGCCGGCGATGCGCGCGCGGCTGGTGCGCTGCATGATGTAGAAGGAGCTGGCGAGCAGCACATTGCCGCCGAAGGCGAAGATCACCGCCGAGGTGTGCAGCGGACGCAGGCGGCCGAAATTGATCCAGGGCAGATCGAGATTGAACTGCGGATAGGCGAGCTCAAGCGCAAGATATAGCCCGACAAGAAAACCGGCGACGCCCCAGAACAGCGCGGCGATCGCTGTGAACTTAACCGGCCCGAGATTATAGTTTGGGCGTCCGTCGATCATCAGCGGCGCGGGCGCTGCGGGGCGGGCCTGATAACGCTTGCGGATCGCCACGACGGCGCCAGCCGAGCCCAGCGCGAATAAAACCGCATGGAAGGCGTAGACCGCCGTATAGGCGTGCAGCGCGATCCAGAAAGAAGCTGCCGCCAGAGCGGCGAAGATGACGGATAATGACGTCTCGCCGAAGGTCATGCGTTTCGTGATCAAAGGGGGACGCTCCATGATGACCTGTCCTTTGGCTTTCGCGACCCTCGCCCGAGGCGCTCGCCGCTGCGAAAATGCGCTTACATGAGAAAAACACGTCATTTGAGCGTGTTTCGCGCCAGAATCGCTGGGCGATTTGTACAGTGCAGCATGGATTTTAACTTTGACAATCATCAACAAACGAGCGCCCCGCGCCGGTCTGTGCGCAATTGTCACAGATCAAATTCTGGCAGGGGAAAAGCTGTTTTTTGCAATGATTTTCGTATGGAGCGCCGGCGGCTAAGGCAGGCTGGCTGCGGCCTGGCGGGCCGCTCGGGCGCTTATGTCGCAGCTTGCGCGAAAAAGGGCGAAGATGGCGAGGCGTCGAAAATGAAGCTACGAAAAGAGCTTGCGTTTGTGCGTTGCGCCTTCTACAAGCGCCACACATTGGCGCGGGGTGGAGCAGCCCGGTAGCTCGTCAGGCTCATAACCTGAAGGTCACAGGTTCAAATCCTGTCCCCGCATCCAATTTCTTCCAGAAAATCAGCGTCACGAACGTTTACCCGTCTGCGTTAGTCGGGGAACGACTGCTGTTGTACGCACGCGGGAAATCCAGGGCCGAAATCCGCGAAGAAGCAGGTCCTCGGGCTGCGTGGACTCATTTCTCCTCGATCTCCGCCGACTTCAGCCATCACAAAAAAGAGCCGTCAGACCAGCTGACGGCTCTCTCGGCTGCGTTGCCGCGGTTGAGGGAAGCGGCGTCGCAACCGATTCGTGATTCAGCAGGTTCCCGAGGGCGTAGCGCCGCATGTGTCGAACCCATCGGCCATTGCGGGAGCCGATATCGTGGCCGTCGTCAGACCAAGGGTCAGGGCCAAAGCCGTTGCAGCCAGGAAGGTTTTGAAGATCGTCATCATAGTCTCTCCTCTCATGGCGTCTGTTTCGATGAGAGGGAATTAACCAAAGCCGCGGCGGTGTGATGTGCGTTTGCGCACATGCCTTTTCTTGGCTTTGTTTGCGCCGCCATCGAACGGCGGCTTGTTCTGCGCGTTGCATTTGCGCAGTTTCATCAGCGCCGCACGAAACGCTGCGCGGTCAGCTTTTCCGATGCCTAACGACGCTTCCCCTCACGCCGCCTTGCGACGCGGGGCGAGCGGATGTTCGGAGGAGGAGAGGTGCCAGTCCAGTCCGGAGATTTCGGCGTGGCCGCCTTCGCGATTATAGGCCTCGCAGAACTGGTGCAGGAACTCCATCACCGTGTGATCGACAGTCGCCGCTTCTGAAAGATCGAAGGTCACGGTCTTGCGGCGCGGCAGCGTCGCGAGATCCTGTTTCAGTCGCATATAATTGGCGAAGAACACGGCGCCGCTGAGCTTGACGCGATAGACGCCGGGATCGGGCGTCGTCACCTCGAAGCGCAGTCGCAACACTTCGCTCCAATTGACGCTGCGCCAGAAATGAAAACCAAATTCGGCGATCACGCCAATCGCCACGCCAATCAGCAAATCCGTCGCCAGCACGCCGACCACGGTGATCAGAAACACGCCGAGCTGATCCCAGCCCACCGCCAGCGTGCGACGAAACACGCTCGGCGAGGCGAGGCGGAAGCCGGTGAACACCAGCAGCGACGCCAGCGAGGCGAGCGGAATTTCGTGGATGACTTTCGGAAACAGCGCCACGAAAATCAGCAGAAACAGGCCATGGAAAAAATTCGCCCAGCCGGTGCGCGCGCCATTGTTGCAATTGGCGGAGCTGCGCACGATTTCGGCGATCATCGGCAGACCGCCAATGAAACCGCAAATCACATTGCCGATGCCGACGGCGGCGAGATCACGGTTGAGATTGGAGACGCGGCGCTGCGGATCGAGACGGTCGACGGCGGCGGCGCTGAGCAGCGTTTCGAGACTGCCGACCAGACAGATTGCGACTACCTGCTGCCAGAAACTCAGCGTGAATGTTTTGGCGAAATCCGGAAAGGCGAAGCTCGCCATAAAATTATTTGGGATCGAGACCAGAAATTTCGGGCCGATGCTGAATTCATGATGCGGCAGAAACTGGTTGTCGGGCAGGAACAGATAGCGATGCTCGTCGTCGAGATCGAAATATTGCGCCAGCGCCATGCCAACGATCACCACCACCAGCGGCGCCGGGATCATTTTCACATAGCGATTGCTGACCAGCGCCCAAAGGATCAGAATGCCGAGACCGACCAGACCGATGGTCGCCACCTCGGGATTCATGTCGCGAATGCTGGCGGGTATCGCGGCGATGGTGGCGAAGAGCGTGTCGGCGTCCGGCTTCACGCCAAGCACGACGTGAATCTGTTTCGCCATGATGATGATGCCGATGGCGGCCAGCATGCCCTGAACGGCGGCGGCGGGGAAAAAGGCGGAGAGCTTGCCGGCTTTGAAATAGCCGAGCGCGATCTGGGCGAGGCTGGCGAAGACAATCGCCGCCAGCGTGTAACGATAGCCGGCCAGCGCGTCGTCGCCGCCGAGTTCGCGCACCGAGTCGAGGATGACGACGATCAGACCGGCGGCGGGGCCGCTGATGGTCATGAAGGAGCCGTTGATCCTGGACACCACCAGACCGCCGACAATGGCGGTGAGAATGCCGGCCTGCGGCGGGAAGCCCGACGCCATGGCGATGCCAAGGCACAGGGGCAGGGCGATCAGGAAGACCAGGAAGCCGGACAAAAGGTCCGCGCGCCAGTTTTCCTTCAGATCCCGCAACGCCTGCGTCATCATCAACTTCCTTTATACCGGGAGGCGCGTCGCGCCATCGATGGGGCCAGCCGCGCCGTCTTTTCCGTCCTGTTTAAGTCCAAAGTTTGTTCGGATCTGTCTCCTGTTCCGGCCGGGCCGGCCCGCCGCCCGGAGCCGGGGGACGACTGTTCACCGGTCGCGGCCTGATTTATAGCAGCTTCAAGGCCAACCCCTGACCCCTTCGAGGCCCAGTAAAATGCTCGACGCATTGAAAAACTTCATCAATGAGCTGACCGGCGACGTCCCGTCGGCCAAAGGCTTCGAGGCCGCCGATTATCAACTCGCCGCCGCCGCCTTGCTGGTTCACATCGCCTCGATCGACGGCGATTTTGACGCCGACGAGCGCGTCCGCATCCAGCATCTGGTCGAGGCGCGGTTTGGCCTGTCGTCGGATGCCGCGCGCCGGCTGATCGAGGCGGCGTGGGAGAGCGAGCGCGAGGCCGTCGATCTCTACCGCTTCACCAGCGTGCTCAAGCGTCGTCTCGACGAAGAGGGCCGGATCGCCGTCGTTGGCATGCTCTGGGATATGGCGCACGCCGATGGCGCGGTGCATGAATTCGAGGAAAACGTCGTCTGGCGCGTCGCGGAACTGCTCGGCGTCTCGACGCGCGATCGCGTCCTGCTGCGCCGCGAGGTGCGCGAAAGTCTGGACGCTTCCGACGCCTCGTCGCAGGGAGAGCAATCGTGAGCCAGCCCGTCACGCTCATCACCGGCGCGTCAGAAGGCATCGGCGCCGAACTCGCCCGGGTTTTCGCCGCCAAGGGGCATGAGGTGGTTCTGGTCGCGCGGCGCGGTGAATTGCTCACAACGCTGGCCGATGAGATCGCCGCCGCCGGCGGTAAGACGCCGATGGTCGTGGCGCTCGATCTGGTGGCCGCTGGCGCCGTCGAATCTCTGGCCGCCACGCTCGCCGGGGCAGGGCGCACGGTGCAATATCTGGTCAATAACGCCGGCTTCGGCCTGATTGGCCGGGTCTATGAGCTCGATCAGGCGGAACAGCTCGCCATGGTCGATCTCAACATCCGCGCGCTCACCGCTTTGACCCTGCGCTTTCTGCCCGAGATCCGAAAGGCCAGCGGCGGCGTTCTCAATGTCGCC
The DNA here is from genome assembly GCA_023253795.1 of Methylocystis sp. Taxonomy (GTDB): domain Bacteria; phylum Pseudomonadota; class Alphaproteobacteria; order Rhizobiales; family Beijerinckiaceae; genus Methylocystis. The sequence goes on along the minus strand of JALRFG010000015.1, from coordinate 6,137 downwards.
TCGGTGGCCTCCTTCATGCCGGGGCCGGGATTCGCCGTTTATTACGCCACCAAGGCCTATGTCCGTTCCTTCAGCGAGGCGCTGGCGGAAGAGTTGAAGCCGGCAGGCGTCAAGGTGTCGTGCCTGTGCCCCGGTCCGGTCGAGACCGGCTTCCAGTCGCGCGCCGGCATGTCCTTCACCGGGGCTATGGCGGCCATGAAGCCGGCGCTGGTGCCGGCGGCCGAAGTCGCCCGGCAGGGCTATGACGGGCTCATGGCCGGCAGGCGAATCGTGATTCCGGGCCTGGTCAACAAGGCGCTGGTGTGGAGCGCCAGAATGACGCCCCGGGCCGTGTTGTTGCCGGTGCTGGCGACGGCGCAGCAGAAGAAAAGACCGTAAAACAAAAAAAGCGGGCCAACGGCCCGCTTTTTTTGTTGTTTTGATCAATCGACGCTTATTCTTCGGTCGATTTGACCTTCAGAACCTGACGGCCGCGATACATGCCGGTCTTCAGATCGACGTGATGCGGGCGGCGCAGTTCGCCGGAATCCTTGTCCTCGACATAGGTCGGGGCTTTGATGGCGTCGGCGGAGCGACGGAACCCGCGCTTCATGGGCGAGGTTTTTCTTTTCGGAACAGCCATTTGTTTTCTCCAGCGCGTCTAGCCGGGCCCTCGGCGCAGCAGACGTGAAAAATTCGGGATGCGGCGAGTTACACCAAATCCGCCGTTCTGACTAGTCGCCTTGTCAGCCTTTGTCGGGCGCCGCCGCCGGATCGGCGGGGGCGTCGCCGCCTTTCGGCGCGGCCGGCAGCATGGCGGGGTCTTCCTCGATCAACTGTTTGGAGCCGCGATTATCGCCTGGTTTGGCGACAGCGGAAACCGGCGACGCCGCATGGAGACCGGTCTGCGAGGCGAGCCAACTCCGCCACTCGTTCCACGAGCCGTTGAAGGTGTTTTGGTCGACCGCGTTCGGAATGCCGGCGATGTGACCATCCGAGCGATATTGCCAGAAGGTCCATTTGCGATCCCCGTAGCGCACCTGCGGATGATATTTCGTCGAGCGCACCCAGATCGGATATTCCGACAGCGCATTCGAATGCAGAATCGCCTGATAGAAATCGACCGATGAATAGATGATCGGCCGCTTGCCGTAATGGCGCTCCATCAGTTCCAGCATGGCGCGCATGTCGCGCAACGCTTCGTCGCGATAGAGCGTGCGCTTGCAGCTTTTTGACTCTGGCGTCGCCTCGACATCGAGCACCGGCGGCAGGGCCTCCGGATCGTTCGGCACATTGGCGATGAAATTCGCGATCTCTTCGTGCGGCGGGCGGCACCAATAAACAAAATGATAGGCGCCGCGCGGCACGCCGGCGGCCTTGGCCGCCGCCCAGTTATACTGAAACTTTGCGTCGCTGCGGTCGCCGCCTTCGCTGGCCTTGATGAAGGCGAAAGCGACGCCGGATTCTTTCACCGCCTGCCAGTCGATCTCGCCCTGATATTTCGACACGTCGACGCCATGCACGTCGAATTCGGCGCTGCGCGTCGCCGGGAAGCGATGCAGATCGTTCTCCGGCACCGCATAGGACAGAAAACTCGGGTCGCGCTTGGAATTGAGCAGCGGGGAGCTGGTGGCGAAGCGCGGATTGCGCGCATAGCCGGGGTCGAGGCCGCTGCCGCAGCCGCCGAGACCGGCGGCGATCGCCGAGGCGCAGGTGACAAGGAGGAGACGCGAAAACGAGAATTTGAACGAGCGCATACCGTCAAATATCCCCATATCCGGAAACGGAGCGTTAACGCGCCACGGCGACGCCGTCCAGATGGAACCAGAGCGTGGCGATCGTCAGAAACGCCCCATAGCCGACAACGTCGGTGATGGTCGTCACAAATGGGCCGGAGGCGACGGCCGGATCGAACTTCAGCTTATCAGCCAGCAGCGGAACGACAATGCCGCCAAAGGCGCCGGCGACCAGGTTGGTGAACATCGCCAGCGCCATGACGGGCCCCAGACCGATATTGTGAAACCAGTTCGCCGCGACAAGGCCGGTGACGAAACCAAATGCCGCGCCATTCACCGCACCGATGGCGAGTTCGCGCAGGACTATGCGCAGGGCATTGGCGCGGGTCAGTTCGCGGGTGGCCAGCGCCCGCACCGCGACCGTCATGGTCTGGGTGGCGGAATTGCCGCCCTGTCCGGCGACGATCGGTCCCAGCACGGCCAGCGCCACCATTTGCTCGAGCTGTGACTGGAAGGTTTTCAGAACCATCGAGGTGATGAAGGCGGTGAGCATATTGACGAACAGCCAGCTGAAACGGCTGCGCGCAATCCACCAGAAACTGTCAGTGAGTTCTTCGTCCGGGTTAACGCCGCCGAGCGCGAGAATTTCTTCCGAGGCCTGTTCCTGGATCACGTCGACGATGTCGTCGATGGTCAGCACGCCGACCAGACGATCCGCCTCGTCGACGACCGGGACCGAGACGAGATTATAGCGTTCGAACAGCCGCGCCGCCTCGACGCTGTCTTCGGTCGCCTTCACCCGACGGCGGTCGGCCTGCATGATTTCGTCGAGACGCGCGCTGGGCTTTGCGCGCACCAGCGCATCGAGAAACACCGTGCCGAGCAGATGATGGCCGGGATCGACGACGAAAACCTCGAAGAAATTATCCGGCAGTTTTTCTTCGTCGGTTTCGCGGAAGAAATCGAGCACATGGCCGGCGGTCCAGAAGGGCGGGGCGGCGACCAGCGTGGTCTGCATCAGGCGGCCCGCCGAATCCTCCGGGTAGTCCAGCGAGCGGCGCAGGACGATTCTTTCCTGCGCCGGCAGCGCGTCGAGAACCTCATCCTGCTCCTCGGGCTCCAGCGCCTCCAGAATCGCGACGGCGTCGTCGCTTTCGAGGTCGCGCATGCCCTCGACGAGGGTTTCGACCGGCAGTTCCTCGAGAATGTCCTCGCGGGTGGTCTCGCCGACCTCCATCAGCGCGGAGAAGTCGAAGTCCGCGCCCATCAGCTCGACAAGGCGCGGGCGCGCTTCATGGCTGAGCGCTTCGATCAGCGCGCCAAGGTCGGCCTCGTGCAGATCCCCGACGAGCGCGTGGATTTTCGGCGCGTCGCCGAGCGCAATAGCGGCCTCAACCTCGAACACGAAGTCGGGGTCTGGTCCACCGCCATCCTCGTGGAAATGATCCGCGACGGGCGTTTTTTCTTCCTCATCCGGCGCCATCGTCGAATCCGCGCTATAAAGGCTTTCGGCTCATACCCCGCCTGTGCGCGGATGCAAACCGGCAAAACCGTCATGAAGAGTTTTTCGCGCCCACTTCGCTTCGTTTTTGCGACGCTCACGCTTGTCGCCGGCGTCTCCGCTGCGCGCGCCGACTGCGGGCCGGAGGCGCTGGGCGTCTCCCGCACGTTGACGATCAGTCGCACCAAGGCCACCGCCGTGGGCCTCCAGACCTATCCGCGCACGCTCGATCTCGCCGTTCATGAAGTGGTGCTGACCTTTGACGACGGCCCCGCCGCATCGACTCCGAAAGTGCTCGACGCGCTGGCTAAGGAATGCGCCAAGGCGACATTCTTCATCATTGGCCATAACGCCGAAGCGATGCCGCATCTGGTGAAGCGCACCGCCGCTGAAGGCCATGCGATCGGCCATCATTCGTGGAGTCATCCCGACCATACGCTGCGCCTGATGGATGAAGCGAAGGCGAAGGCCGATATTGAGAAGGGAATCGTCGCGACGACGAAAGCCGCCGGCGGCGAAAGCGCCCCCTTCTTCCGTTTCCCCGGCTTCGCCGATACGCCGGCGCTGGTCGCTGACCTCAACGCCAGAGGCTACACGGTGTTTGGCTCAGATGTATGGGCGTCGGACTGGAAAGAGATGACGCCGAAGGCCGAACTCGATCTGATCCTGTCGCGTCTCGACAAGATCGGCCGGGGCATCGTGCTGTTTCACGACAATAAGGCGCAGACGGCGGGCATGCTGGGCGAATTTCTGCGAGAGCTGAAAAAACGCGGCTATCGTCTGGTGCATCTTGTTCCCGGCGATGGCGAAACGCCGGTTGTCGCGGCGGGGCCAGAGTGGACGTCGACCACCGAACCGATCATCGCCAAAACGCTCGCGCCGAAAAAGCCGGCCGTGAAAAAGCCGGCGACGGAAAAACCTGCTGTATCCGGCGAGCACGCGCCGCCTGCGGTCGAGTCGGAATAACGCTGGCGACGCAGGAGGACATGATGGGTCGTTTCTTGCTGCGCGCCATCATGGCGTCGTCCATTCTTTTTTCCGCCAGCGCCTTTGCGCTTGAGGAAAGCGCAAAACACGCGAAAGTGCGTGAATTCGCCTGCGGCAACGATCCCTATCAACAATGCATGGATGCGCTGATCCGTCTGTGCGGCAATCCGGCGCGCATGGCATGCGCGATCAAACATCAGGCGACGCTATCAAAAATCTCGCGCGACGCCGCGCAATAAAAACGCCGCCGGAAACCGGCGGCGTCTTGTGTTCTGACGATGCGCGCCGGAGACAATTCCCGGCGGAGAGATCACCAGCGGCGATAAACGCGCGCCGGGCCACGATACACAGGGGCGCGATAGACCGCACGCGGCGCGACGACAGCGCCGCGCGGACCCGCGCAGCCGGCGCGGTAGACGCCACGTGCGCAAACCAGCGCTTCGGCGTCGTGGGGCGCAACGGTCAGCGTGGCGAGGAATGTCCCGGCGCCGAGCAGCGCGAGGGTAAAATATTTGCCGAGATATTTCATGCGAACCTCTTGAGACAGGACGCCGGATTGGCTTTCACCACGTAAGAGCCGGTCGCGCGCATGTCCACCCTGGGCGTGACAATTCACGCCGGGAAGACTCATCGCCGGTTTCGTCGTTGAAAAGTGAGGAGATCGGGAGATTGATCCGCAGGCGGTTGCGCCTCTGGATCAATCTCCTGAAGTGGTGCGGCCGAATGGACTCGAACCATCACTGGTGTTACCCAACTAGCACCTCAAGCTAGCGCGTCTACCAATTCCGCCACGGCCGCAAAAACGCCCGGCAGTCCGCCGGGCGTTGGCTTGCAGGCTCTAACAAATCGACCGGGTTATGACAAGCGGCCTCGGTGATCCCCGATGACGACGGTTTCTTCTTCCCCTTCCTGCGCCTTTTTCCCGGCCGAGCCGTCGCCGCCGGTCGTCTGGCGGCGTTTTGAGGGGCGGGTCGATTATGAGTCGGCGGTCAGGGAGATGGAGGCGCTAGCGGCGGCCATTGGCGCCGGAGAGGCGCCGGAAACGGTCTGGCTGCTCGAACATCCGCCGGTCTATACGGCGGGAACCTCGGCGAAAGACGCCGATCTGCTCGATCCGCGTTTCCCGGTTCATCGCGTTGGGCGCGGCGGGCAGTTCACCTATCACGGCCCCGGCCAGCGCGTCGCTTATGTGATGCTCGATCTCGCGCGCCGGCAGCCGGATGTGCGCGCCTTTGTCGATGCGCTGGAGGATTGGATGATCGGCGCACTGGCCGATCTCGGCGTCTCCGGCGCGCGGCGCAAGGATCGCGTCGGCGTCTGGGTCGAGCGTCCCGACAAGACGCGCGGCGTCGATGGCGTTTCAGCAGAAGACAAGATCGCCGCGATTGGCGTGCGGCTGAAACGCTGGGTGAGTTTTCACGGCGTGGCGCTGAACGTTGCGCCCGATCTCACGCATTTTAACGGCATCGCCCCTTGCGGCGTACACGCGGCGCATTTGGGCGTCACCAGCCTCGCCGATCTCGGCGTCAGCGCAGAAATGAAAATCGTCGACGCTGTGTTGCGTCGACGATTCGAAATGGTTTTTGGGCCAACGATTGATGGCTGATCGCCGTGTGTCCGGCGGCGCCTTCGCTATTTCGTATTGTAACTATTACGTCAAAGCCCCCGCGCCCAGGCAGGCCGCAGGGGCGCTGCGTCGGGCGTGGCGATGGCGGCGCGCAATTGCCCCAGCAAGCGCTCCTTGTCGCGGCCGAGCGTGCCTCTCAGGATCAGCCAGTTCGAGGCATGATCGCTGCGAAACACGGTCTGGGTCAGATCGAGTCGTGACAGAAACAGCTCCATCTCGCGCATCAATTCCGGCACGGTCAGCGCACGCCAATCCGGAAATGTTGCGCGAAAGCGTTCTTCGCCAAGCGGAAAGCTGACGACGAGGG
>JALRFG010000159.1 GCA_023253795.1 Methylocystis sp. | reverse complement strand
AAACGCATGACCGGCGATGGCCCCTACGCCTGGGCGATCGGACGCCGCTTCGAGATCGCCAGCAAACGTCTGGGTTTTACGTCAACGCCCCTGCGCGCCGACCTCTTTGATCCGCCGCGAAAGAAACCGGAGCAACTCGCGCTGTTTTAATCGGCGGCTGAATATCCGGCGCGCACCATAAAATATCGATTGCGGGGAACGCGCCACCGGGCTTTGTTAGCGGACATGAGCGGCCCGGATTATCAGCACGAAATCGATTTGCGCCAACGCGGCCTCTGGCCCGTCGCCGGCGTCGATGAAGTCGGGCGCGGCCCGCTCGCCGGGCCCGTCTGCGCCGCCGCCGTAATTCTCGATCCCGAAAATCTTCCCGTCGGCGTCAATGACTCCAAGGTCCTGAGCGCAAAACAGCGCGACGCCGCTTTCGATCAGATCATGACGCGCGCGCTGGCGGTTGGCGTCGCCTTCGTCACAGCGGCGGAAATCGACACGCTGAATATTCGTCAGGCCTCGCTCGCCGCCATGGCGCGCGCGGTCGGCGCGCTTGCGCTGACGCCGGCCTATGCTCTCGTCGATGGCCGGGACCGCCCACCCTTGTCCTACCCATCGTCGCCGATCATCAATGGCGATTCGATCTCGCTCTCCATCGCCGCCGCCTCCATCGTCGCCAAAGTGGCGCGCGACGGCATGATGCGACAACTGGCGACGCTTTATCCCGATTATGGATTCGAAACCAACGCCGGCTATGCCGCGAAGCGCCATCTCGCGGCGCTCGACGCCATTGGGCCCACGCCCATTCATCGTTTCAGCTTCGCGCCACTGTCGCGGCGCAACGCCGACAAGGCGTGAAACGAAGCCGATCTTTCCTTTTCATTAAGACATACGTTCAAAAAAGGGACAGAAAATTTATCTGTCTCTATACGCGGCCTTTACCTCGTTGCTTCATGATCTCTAACTGTGAGTAGCGTTCTTGGTGTCCAGTAAATGCGTAACACACGCGTCGGGGCGGTCAGCCTTCAAACCCGGATAAAGGTAAAGCGTACCGGGTCTTCCAATGCCGGACCGCCCCGCGCGATGTCGTCGCGCAATGAAATTCTTCAGGGCGATTGCGTCGAACTGATGCACGCGCTGCCGGAAGCCAGCGTCGATCTGGTTTTCGCTGATCCGCCCTATAATCTTCAGCTCGCAAGCAAGCTGCACCGTCCCGATCAGAGTCTGGTCGACGCTGTCGATGACGATTGGGACAAGTTTGCGGATTTCGCGACATATGACGCCTTCACGCGCGATTGGCTGAAAGCGGCGCGCCGCGTGATGAAGCCCTCCGCGACGATTTTCGTGATCGGCTCCTATCACAACATCTACCGCGTCGGCGCGATCATGCAGGATCTGGGCTTCTGGATTCTCAACGACATCGTCTGGCGCAAAAATAATCCGATGCCGAATTTTCGCGGGCGGCGCTTCACCAACGCCCATGAAACCATGATCTGGGCGGCGCGCGATTCATCGGTAAAAAGCTACACCTTCAATTACGATGCGCTGAAGGCCGGCAATGAAGATTGTCAGGTGCGTTCCGATTGGTTACTGCCGATCTGCACCGGCGCCGAACGTCTGAAGGACAGCAAGGGCCGCAAGGCGCATCCGACGCAGAAACCTGAAGCTTTACTGGCGCGCGTGTTGCTCTCCGCATCGCATCCCGGCGATCTGGTGCTCGATCCGTTTTTTGGCGCCGGCACGACCGGCGCCGTGGCGAAAAGATTGCGGCGCGATTACATCGGCCTTGAACGCGAGACCTCCTATGCGCAGGCGGCGCGCAAGCGCATCGCCGCCATCGAGCCGCTGCCGGCGGAAGCTGTCGCACCGGCGCCGTCGAAGCGCACCGAGCCGCGCATCGCCTTCGCCAGTCTCGTCGAAGCGGGGTTAATCAAGCCGGGTGTTACGCTGACCGACGCGAAAAAACGTCACCGCGCCATTGTTCGCGCCGATGGCGCATTGTCGCTCTCTGGCTTTGTCGGTTCGATTCACAAAACCGGCGCGCTCGCGCAAGGCCTGCCCGCCTGCAACGGCTGGAGCTTCTGGCATTATGAAAGTGCCGGCCGCCTCGCGCCCATCGACGATTTGCGCAGCATCGTTCGCGCGCAACTGCGTGAAGCTGCAGAATAAAAAAAACGCACGCCCTTCGACTGGCGCGCGATAAAACGGCAAAAATAAAAACGCCGCGCTTTTCATTAAGCGCGGCATTTTTTATTGGGCGTTTATCAGGCAAGAACGCCGGCGTAAAAACCAACCAGCAACACGACGCCGATGAAAGCGCGATAAATCACGAATGGCCAGGCCGAGAAGCGCTCAAGAATCCGCAGCAATCCCCAGATCGCGGCGAAGGCCGAGATCGAGGCGACAAAGAGACCAAGCGACAACACCGACCAGCCATGCGCATCAAGATGCGCCTTGTGCAACTCCCACAGCTCCTTCAGGCCGGCGAGCGCGATCGCCGGCAGGCCGAGCAGGAAGGAAAAGCGGGCGGCCTCTTCACGTTTCAGGTCGAGAAACAGCGCGGCAGTCAACGTCGAGCCCGAGCGCGACACGCCGGGGATCAGCGCGCCAACCTGCGCAAAACCGACGATCATCGCATCCTTGAGGGAAACATGATCAAGCGCGCGCGTGTGATTGCAGTAAAATTCGGCGATGGCGAGCAACGCCGCCATCACGATGCAGGAGACGCCGATCACCGGAAGCGTGCGCAACGGCGAACCGCAGGTGTTGAGCGTGTGTGACAACAAAAGCCCGGCGAGACCGATCGGCACCGTCGCCAGCGCGATCCACACCGCGAAGCGGAAATTCCAGTCGTTGAAATTGCGCGTGCGCACCGCATGGATCGAGCCGAAGACGATGTTGCGAATATCGTTCCAGAAATAGCTCACGACAGCGGCAAGCGCGGCGAGCTGCATGGCGGCGGAGAACGCCGAGCCCGGATCTTTCCAGCCGAGCAGCGCCGGCACGATGCGCATATGCGCCGTCGAAGAAATCGGCAGCAATTCGGTGATGCCCTGCACCACGCCAAGCGCAGCGACCTTCATATAGCCGAGATCGACAAAACCCGTGTCGAGGCCATTGGTGCAACCTGTCGCCATGTCTTCTCCCGGGCGTTCAGAATTAAGCCGCGCCTGCGCCAGATGCGCATGACGGGGCATTATCCGCAAATATGGTTAATGGAGAGCAAAGGCGCGGCGGACGTTCACTGAAACAGTTTCAGCGCCTTCAGCAGGGTGATGGACACGCCCCAGGCCAGTGGGACGCCGACCGCCGCCCAGGAAAGAACAAGCAGAAGCGAGAAGCCGACCGGAGACGCCTGCGCCGCTGCGACGCGCACCGGGCGCGGCGCCGGTTCGAGGTCTTCTTCGACGAAATCCTCGAAATCCGCGTGGGTCCCGTCTTCTTCGGCGACAACCTGCGCAACGGAGATTTTCTTTTCCGCCGCCACTTCTTCGTCGGTCATATAAAATTTTTCCGCGACCGGCCGCACCAGAAGATTGCAGGCGAGCCCGACGAGCAGCAGGCCGGCGAGCACATACATGGTCTGATTATAGGCGGCCTCACGCGGCACGCCGGATGCGAGCTGATATTCGCGAATATAATTGACCAGCACCGGCCCCAGCACGCCTGCCGTCGACCAGGCGGTCAGCAACCGGCCATGAATGGCGCCGACCATATGTGTGCCGAACATATCGGCGAGATAGGCGGGGATGGTCGAAAAGCCGCCGCCATACATGGTGATGATGACGGCGAAGAGCAGCACGAACAAAAACACCACCCCGCCCGTCGCCGCGAAGGGAACGGCGGCATAGAGCAGGAAGCCGGCGACGAAAAAGATCGCATAGGTGACTTTGCGGCCAAATCTGTCGGAGGCCGAGGCCCAGCCCAGCCGCCCGCCAATGTTGCAAAGGCTCAACAGGCCGGTGAAGCCGGCGGCGATCGCCGCGATCTGCTGCTTCTGCGCGGGGTTCAGCGCATCAAAGCCGATGTCGAGGCCGATCAATCGGCCGCCGAACACTTCCTGCAACATCGGCGAGGCCATGCCGAGCACGCCAATGCCGGCTGAAACATTCAGACACAGCACGCCCCACAGCAGCCAGAACTGCGGCGTCTTCCATGCGACATCGAGATGGACATGCCGGCTCGTCACCATGGCGTTGGCGTTTTGCGCCGGCGGCGTCCAGCCGGCGGGCGTCCAATTGTCCGGCGGCACGCGATAGCCCAGCGCGCCGGCGACCATGAAGATGAAATAGATTCCCGCCAGCGCGACGAAGGTCTGCCACACGCCCGGTGAATCCGGCGTCGCGAAAAAGCTCATTAAGCGATCAGCGAGCGGCGCGCCGATCATCGCGCCGCCGCCAAAGCCCAT
>JALRFG010000158.1 GCA_023253795.1 Methylocystis sp. | reverse complement strand
CGACTTGTAGCAGGTCTCGACGACGGCGCGCGACAGGGAGAGCTCATCAGCGATCGGGAAGTATTTCTCTTCCAGCGGCTTGTGATGATGGCGGTGATGATGATGATGGCCAGTCTTATGAGCCATCGCGGGGAGAACGCTGGCGACAACCAGAGCGGCACCGGCGAAAAGAGCAAGTTTTTTCATTTGCAGTGTTCCTCGAACCAAAACCCGGAAACGCATGAACGAGCTGCGGCGCCAAGGCGTCAATGCGCAGCCTGCACAACTTCCAGTGCGGCCATAGCCTAGCGGTCTGGTTGGCGTTGTCTAGGAAAAGTTGAGCCGCCGCCGCCGGAGGCGACGTATTTCAATTATTTATGGTTAACGATTACGATCTGTGCGCGGGCCATGTTTTCATGGGGCGAATGGACATCGGCTCCTAGCCAAGCCAGTCGGGAACCCGGTCCATCGCAATGATTTCTGCGACGCTTTGGCGCGGGCGGATCACGGCGTAACGGCCGCCCTCGACCAGCACTTCCGGGATCAGCGGCCGGGTGTTGTAGGTTCCGGCCTGGACCGCGCCATAGGCCCCCGCCGTCAGCACGCACAGCAGTTCGCCGGATCGCATTTCCGGCATATTGCGGCCCTGCGCCAGATAATCGCCGGTTTCGCAAACCGGGCCGACGACATCGGCGACGATCGCCGGACGGTCGGTCGCCGCCTGCACGGGAATGATGTCGTGCCAGGCGTCGTAGAGCGTCGGCCGCACGAGATCGTTCATGCCGGCGTCGACAATCACGAAGGTTTTCGCCTCGCCCTGCTTCACATAAATGACGCGGGTCACCAGCACGCCGGCGTTGCCGACGATCAGGCGGCCGGGTTCGAACACCAGTTTACAGCCGAGGTCGGCGAAATGACGCCGCACGATCTCGGCATAGCGCTCGGGATGGTAGGATTGCGGATCGTCGCCCTCGTGATAGGGGATGCCAAGACCGCCGCCGAGATCGACATGCGAGATGTCATGGCCATCGGCGCGCAAATCCCGCACCAGTTCGGCGAGCAGCGTAAACGCCTCATCGAAAGGCTCCAGCTCGGTGAGCTGTGAGCCAATATGCATGTCGGCGCCGGTGATTTTGATCCCCGGCAATTGCGCGGCGCGCGCATAGACGGCGCGCGCGCAGGAGAGCGGCACGCCAAATTTGTTTTCCGCCAGACCGGTGGAAATTTTGGCATGGGTGCGCGCGTCGACATCCGGATTGACGCGCAGGGAAACTGGCGCGGTTTTGCCGCGTTCGGTCGCCAGTCGTGAAAGCACGGCGAGTTCAGGCTCGGATTCGACGTTGAAACAGAAAATCCCGGCGTCGAGCGCCGCCACGATCTCGGCTTCGGTTTTGCCGACGCCCGAGAAGGTGATCCGGCTGGCGGGCGCGCCAGCCGCCAGCGCGCGAGCCAGTTCACCGCCTGAGACGACGTCCATGCCGGCGCCTTCCTGCGCCAGAAGACGCAGCACCGCCTGATTGGCGTTCGCCTTCACCGCATAGCAGACAAGTGCGTCGAGGCCGGCGAAGGCCTGCGAAAACACCTGAATATGCCGACGAATGGTCGAGGCGGAATAACAATAGAAAGGCGTGCCGACAGCCTCGGCGAGCGCGGCGACATCGACGTCCTCGGCGAAGAGCGCGCCGTCGCGGTAAGCGAAATGATGCATCGGTTTTAAAGGATCGGATCGAGCGGGAAGGGATATTCTTGCGGCGGTCGACTGCCGCTGGTGCCGGGAATATCCGATTTGCGAGATGGTTGATCGCTATTGGGCTGGAAGGGCGGGGTGGGATCGGCCTTACCGCTACCCTGAGCCTCCTGCTTCTGTTTTTTCAGCGCCTCGCCATAGGCCTGGGTTTCCGGCGGCAATTCCAGAGGGCCTTTACGTCCGCATCCCGCCAGTCCGCTGGCGAACAGGAGGGCGAGGCAGGCAAGGAGAAGCGAAGGGCGAAAGGTCACGGGCGTTCGTCTGCATGGGAAGCGGGAAGGATGGAGATACCGGAAAAGTCTCTCAAATTTTTTAAGAAACCGCCCGGAAGAGGCACTATAACAAGCGGAGGCGAAAAGGCGAGAGCGCGTCACGGCCCGGACGGGCTGTCGCGCCTTGCCGCGACGGTGCGCCATGATGAGGTTTCGGCATGAACATGCGTTCGAGGCGGCTGATGTCCCTGGCCCTCCTGATGGCGGCGAGCCTGACGGCGACGGGAGCGGCCGCGAAGGTCCAGATCAATATTGATCTGGCCGCCCAGCAGCTCACAGCGACGCGCAAAGGCGGCGAGACGGTGGTGTGGAAAATTTCCAGCGGTCGCCCCGGCTACGAGACGCCGGCCGGCCATTACACGGTCTACCGCATGGAGCCTGATCACAAATCCGATGAATATGATCAGGCGCCAATGCCTTATTCGATGTTTTTCTCTCCGCGCGGCCTCGCCATCCACGGCACCTACGAACGTGGGCTGGGGCGCCCCGCATCGCATGGCTGCGTGCGCCTCTCGGTCGCCAACGCCAAAAAACTTTATGAGTGGATCACCGAGGATGGCGGCGAGACCGGCGGGGCTGAGGTCGAGATCGTCGGCGTGACGCCGGGCGGTCGGCGCGGCAAAGATCGCGATGGCGCGGATCGCGATCAGATCTCCGGTCGCTCGGGCGGAGACACGGGATCCCGTGGGCGGGATGGCGCGACCGATCGCCCGTCGACAAACCGGAACGTCAACAGCCCGGCGGCACCCGCCCGAAGCGGCGATCCCTTCGAAGATATGGTGGATAGCGTCTGGCGTTTCTGATTTGTTCCGCATTGATAGGCTATAAGCGTTGCGCGCGGGCAACACTCCCGACAAGAGTCGCCTATGCGGCCCTGACAAGGTTTGCGGCAGCCGCGCATTGCGGTTATGGCTTCTGATCAAATCTCCGTTCCGACCCGAGAATAGAGAGTAAAGATTTTGACGACATCAAAGACGCCTCTTCTCGACACGATTCAGACGCCGCACGATCTGCGCAAGCTGAAGCCCGTCGATCTCAAACAGGTCGCCGACGAATTGCGGCATGAGACGATCGACGCCGTGTCCGTCACCGGCGGCCATCTTGGCGCAGGCCTTGGCGTCGTCGAGCTGACCGTCGCGCTGCATTACGTGTTCGACACGCCGGCCGACAAAATCATCTGGGACGTCGGACATCAGACCTATCCGCACAAGATTCTGACCGGTCGTCGCGACCGCATTCGCACCCTGCGCACGGGCGGCGGTCTTTCTGGCTTCACCAAACGCGCGGAAAGCGAATATGACGCTTTCGGCGCGGGTCATTCCTCGACCTCAATTTCCGCCGGTCTCGGCATGGCCGTCGCGCGCGATCTCGGCGAGGGCGACAATCATGTCGTGGCGGTGATCGGCGACAGCTCGATGTCCGCCGGCATGGCCTATGAGGCGCTCAACAACGCCGGCGCGCTGGATTCGCGTCTGATCGTCATTCTCAACGACAATGACATGTCGATTGCGCCGCCCACCGGCGCCATGTCGGCCTATCTCGCCCGTCTTGTTTCCGGCGGCGCCTATCGGTCGATCCGCGATGCGGCGAAGCAACTCGCCAGCCATCTGCCGCGCTTCATTTACGACAAGGCGCGCAAAGCCGAGGAATTCTCACGCAGCTTCATCACCGGCGGGACGATGTTCGAGGAGCTGGGCTTCTATTACGTCGGTCCGATCGATGGTCATAACCTCGATCATCTGCTGCCGGTGCTGATGAATGTGCGCGACAAGGACGATGGCCCGGTGCTGGTCCATGTCGTCACCCAAAAAGGCAAGGGCTTCGCCCCGGCCGAGGAAGCCGCCGACAAATGTCACGCGGTCAACAAGTTCGACATGAAGACCTTCGCGCAGATCAAGCCGAAGGCGAACGCCCCGTCCTACACCAGCGTCTTCGCCAAATCGCTGGTCGCCGAAGCCGAGCACGACGACAAGATCGTCGCCATCACTGCGGCGATGCCGTCAGGCACCGGACTCGATGTTTTTGGCAAGGCCTTTCCGCATCGCCTGTTCGATGTCGCCATCGCCGAGCAACATGCGGTGACCTTCGCCGCCGGCCTCGCCTGCGAAGGCTACAAGCCGTTCTGCGCGCTTTATTCGACCTTCCTCCAGCGCGGCTATGATCAGATCGTGCATGACGTTGCGATCCAGAATCTGCCGGTGCGTTTCGCGATTGATCGCGCGGGTCTCGTCGGCGCTGACGGACCGACCCACGCCGGCGCGTTTGACGTCGCCTATCTCGGCTGTCTGCCGGGCATGGTGGTGATGGCCGCCGGCGACGAAGCCGAACTGATGCATATGGTATCCACCGCCGTCGCTTATGACGAAGGTCCGATCGCTTTCCGTTATCCGCGCGGCGAAGGCGTCGGCGTTGAATTGCCGGAACGTGGCGATGTGCTGGAAATCGGCAAGGGCCGCGTTATCCGCGAAGGCT
>JALRFG010000157.1 GCA_023253795.1 Methylocystis sp. | reverse complement strand
CCCCTCCGATTCGGCCGACTTCCCATGAATCATGCATTGCTTCGGGTGGGAATCCTCTATTTGATGACACGCTCTAGACTCAATTAGATGGCTTGGATCAAGCCAGCATCAGGCTGCGAGCCTTGGTCCCAAAAGTCCGATTTAATTACATAAAATCTTGACTTTAAATAATATAAATTTTTCATGTAGTGCGCCAGGCGATAAATCTCATCTAGGAGCAAGGCGATTAGATAAGTCCTTTTGCCCTTGCCTCACTCAATAAACGCATATAGATATCTTTATATCTATAATGAGAGGCTGGATGGCTCCGCAAAAAATCCTCGGAATGGACCCGGTGCTGGCGGGGCTCAACGCCGCCGGCGAGGAGACGCGTCTGCGTCTTCTCGCGCTTCTGGCCCAGTCTGAGCTCACCGTCAGCGAGGTGGTGACCATCCTCGGTCAGTCGCAGCCGCGCATTTCCCGCCATCTCAAGCTGCTGGTCGAGGCCGGGCTCATCGAACGCCGCCGCGAGGGCGCCTGGGCGTTTTTCCGTCTCGCCGCTTCGCCGGGTCCGGGCGCGCTGGCCGGCGATATCGTCAGCTGGCTCGATCCCGATGATGCTGTGCTGGCTGAAGATCGCCTGCGCCTTGCCGAGGTGCGCCACGCTCGCGCCGAAACCGCCGCCCGTTACTTCGCCGCCCACGCCGCCGAGTGGGACGACATTCGTTCGCTGCATGTGCCGGAGGCGCTGGTCGAAGACGCAATGCGCGAAGCGGTTGGCGCGCGGCCGGTGCGGCGTCTTGTCGATCTTGGCGCCGGCGCCGGTCGGATGCTCGAAATTTTTGCGCCACATGCGCAACGCGCCATTGGCGTCGATCTGTCTTCCGCCATGCTCGCCGTCGCGCGCGGTCGGCTGGAGGAGACCGGCCTCAACAATGTGCAATTGCGGCAGGGCGACATGTATGCGCTGCCGGTGGAGCGTAATTCCACCGATCTCGCGATCATGCATCAGGTGTTGCATTATCTCGACGATCCAGCGCGCGCCATTCGCGAGGCGGCGCGCATTCTGGCGCCAGGCGGTCGTTTGCTCGTCGTGGATTTCGCGCCGCATCACGAAGAAGCGCTGCGTGACAAACATGCGCATCGTCGACTTGGTTTTTCCGACAGCGAAGTTTCCGGCTTGCTGACGCAGGCCGGGCTGGAGCCGGTTCTACATCGTGAACTCGCGCCCACCTCCGGCGAAAACGCCAAACTCACCGTATCGCTCTGGCTGGCGCGCGATCCGCGCGTGATCGCCGATCCTGCTCCCGCCGCTTCCTATGAGGCCGCCTGATGTTCAACGCTTTGCACCCTACCGCCTCCGGGAGCCGGTTTCGTATTTCCTACGAATTCTTTCCGCCGAAAACGCCGGAGATGGAAACGCAACTCTGGGAGTCGGTGAAGCGTCTTGAAGCGTTGCAGCCGCATTTCGTCTCCGTCACCTATGGCGCCGGTGGTTCGACGCGCGAACGCACGCATCATATTGTTGCGCGCATTGCGCGCGAAACCAAGATGAAGCCAGCCGCGCATCTCACCTGCGTCTCCGCCTCGCGCGCTGAAATCGACGCGATCATCAAGGATTACTGGGATGCCGGCGTCCGTCATATTGTCGCCCTGCGCGGCGATCCGCCCGGCGGCGTCGGCACGCCCTTCATGCCCAATCCGCTTGGCTATCCGACATCGACGCATCTTGTGCGCGGCATAAAATCAATCGCCGATTTCGAGATCTCCGTCTCGACCTATCCGGAAGGTCATCCCGAAAGCGCCAATATCGAACAGGATCTTGATGCGCTGGAATCGAAGATCGACGCCGGCGCTACGCGCGCCATCACGCAGTTCTTCTTCGACAACGACATCTATTTCCGTTTTCTCGATCGCGCGCGTGCACGCGGCATTACGATTCCAATCGTGCCGGGGATCATGCCGATCCGCAATTTCAGGCAGGTCGCCGGTTTTGCGCAAAAGGCCGGCGCCAGCGTGCCGCGCTGGCTGGCCGAGCGTTTCGAGGGTCTCGAAGATGATTCCGAAACCCGCGCACTGGTTGCCGCCACAACCGCCGTCGAGCAGGTGATGGGCCTCGCCCGCGCCGGCGTCGAAGAGTTTCATTTCTACACCAACAACCGCGCCGACATGGTGTTCGCCATTTGTCATTTGCTCGGTGTTCGTCCCGTTCGCGAGAAAGCAGACGCATGACCTTCGATAAAGCTCACGGCCCTAACATTCAAAAAGCGCTAGAGACGGCGGCGGCGAGCCGTATTCTGATCCTCGACGGCGCTATGGGCACCATGATCCAGCGTCATAAATTCGAAGAAGCGGATTTTCGCAGCGATCGATTCAAGGATCATGCGAAAGATCTGCGCGGCAATAATGATCTGCTGATCCTGACGCAGCCCGAAGCGATCAAGGCGATCCATGTCGCCTATCTTGAAGCGGGCGCCGATATTATCGAGACCAACACCTTTTCTTCGACGACCATCGCGCAGGCTGATTATGGCCTTGAGCATCTGGCCTATGAGCTGAATTGCGAAGGCGCCAAACTGGCGCGCGCAGCGGCGGACGAGGTGGCGGCAAGAACCGGGGTTCGTCGTTTTGTCGCCGGCTCGATTGGCCCCACCAATCGCACGGCGTCGATTTCACCGGATGTCTCCAATCCGGGTTTCCGCGCCGTCACTTTCGATGAATTGCGTGCGGCCTACAAAGAAGCGGCGCTGGGCCTGATCGCGGGCGGCGCCGACATCATGCTGGTGGAGACGATCTTCGATACGCTGAACGCCAAGGCGGCGATCTATGCGCTGGAAGACGCGTTCGATGACGTCGGCACCCGCTTCCCAATCATGATCTCGGGCACGATCACCGATTTGTCCGGCCGCACCTTGTCCGGCCAGACGGCGATCGCTTTCTGGAATTCTCTGGCGCACGCCAAACCTTTCTCCATCGGTTTCAACTGCGCTCTCGGCGCCCGCGAAATGCGTCAGCACATCGTCGAGATTGGCCGCATCGCCGATACGCGCGTCTGCGCTTTCCCCAACGCCGGTCTGCCGAATGAATTCGGCCTCTATGATGAGAGCCCGGAATATATGGCGGAACTCGTCGGCGAATTCGCCGCCGCTGGACTCGTCAATGTGCTGGGCGGCTGCTGCGGCACGACGCCGGATCATATTCGCGCCATCGCCCAGGCGGTGACGGACAAGGCGCCGCGCGTCGTTCCGACCATCGCGCCCCTGCTGCGTCTGTCGGGACTGGAGCCCTTCACGCTGACCAAGGACATTCCCTTCGTCAATGTCGGCGAACGCACCAATGTCACCGGCTCGGCGAAATTCCGCAAACTGATCACCAATGGCGATTACACGGCTGCGCTTGATGTCGCGCGCGATCAGGTGGCGAATGGCGCGCAGATCATCGACATTAATATGGATGAGGGCCTGCTCGACTCGCAGCAGGCGATGGTCGATTTTCTGAATCTTCTCGCCGCCGAGCCCGATATCGCTCGCGTGCCGGTGATGGTCGATTCGTCAAAGTTCGAGGTAATCGAAGCCGGATTGAAATGCCTGCAGGGCAAGGGCGTGGTGAATTCTATCTCGCTCAAGGAAGGCGAAGAAAAATTCATTGACGACGCGCAGAAAGTGCGTCGCTACGGCGCCGCTGTCGTCGTGATGGCCTTTGATGAAACCGGACAGGCCGACACGCTGGCGCGCAAAATCGAGATTTCGACACGCGCCTATAAAATCCTGACCGAAACCGTCGGCTTCCCGCCGCAGGATATTATCTTCGACCCCAATATTTTCGCCGTGGCGACAGGTATTGAGGAACACGAAAACTACGGCGTCGATTTCATCGAGGCGGCGCGCGCGATCAAGCGCGATCTGCCCCATGCGCATGTCTCGGGCGGCGTATCCAATCTGTCCTTCTCCTTCCGCGGCAATGAGCCGGTGCGCGAGGCGATGCATTCGGTGTTCCTCTATCACGCCATCGCCGCCGGCATGGACATGGGCATCGTCAACGCCGGGCAGCTCGCGGTTTACGCCGAGATCGATCCGGAATTGCGCGAGGCCTGTGAGGATGTCGTGCTCAACCGGCGTCGCGACGCCACCGAGCGCCTCGTCGAGCTTGCCGAAAAATACAAGGGCGCCGGCGCGCGCACTCAGGAGAAGGATGTCGCCTGGCGCGAAGCGAGCGTCGAGAAACGGCTCGAATATGCGCTGGTCAATGGCGTCACCGATTACATCGAGGTCGATGTCGAAGAAGCGCGCCAGAAGGCGGCGCGTCCGCTCGAAGTCATCGAAGGCCCGTTGATGGATGGTATGAACGTCGTAGGTGATTTGTTTGGCGAAGGTAAAATGTTCTTGCCACAGGTCGTCAAGTCCGCGCGCGTAATGAAGCAAGCCGTTGGCCATCTCGTCCCCTTCATTGAAGACGAGAAAAAATTAATTGCCGCAGCGGGTGGCGATGTCCGTGCCAAGGGAAAAATCGTGATTGCAACCGTAAAAGGTGACGTGCACGATATCGGTAAAAACATTGTGACCGTTGTGCTTCAGTGTAATA
>JALRFG010000156.1 GCA_023253795.1 Methylocystis sp. | reverse complement strand
CTTCGCCGCCGCGTTTGAATTTTAGCGTGAAGCAGCGCGTCTGCGGGTCGAAAATGATTTCCTGAAAATCGACGATGGGCCGTTCCTGCGTCTCCACCGGACCGACAAGGAAGGATGAGCCATAGGCCGTCCAGCGCATGTCCTCGAAGGGCAAGGGACGCGCGCGCCAATAGCCGTCGGGCGGATAGAACACCATGATCTCTTCGGCGCGCTCGCGGTGCCACATCCAGAGCTGGATCAGGTGAAAACCGTTTTCGACGACGTCGCCAACCCGGATCGGCACCGTGTTGGGTCGCCAGAACGATGGGAAGGTGTAACCCGTCATCCAGAATTCCGGCGTCTCCCAGAAGGTGCGTCGCCGCGCCTGCGCGAAGAACTTCGGATCATGCGTCAGATCGCAGCTCGACCAGTCCGGCGCCCAGCGGTCGGAAACGATGGTGTTGATGTAGGACGGATGCACGGCCTGTATCTGCAAGCGGCGCAGGCGCGGCGAAACAAAATCGAGTTCGATATTGTCTTTCTCGGCGCACAGCTCCGGCACCGAATTGTTCTCGACGCGCACCTGCAATTCGTTGCTCACGGGCGCCGGCGCGGGTTGCGCGCGGGCCGAGGTCGCGAGGGCGAGGCTTCCGGCGCCGAGCAGGAAGTCTCGGCGTGGCAGGCGGGGGTCGAAAAGTTTCGTCAAGACGCAGCGTCCTCAGCAGCGGAGGTAGAAGGCTCTTGCGCCATTTACCGCTCCCCCTGCGCAGACGCAACGCGCGCCGCGATTTTAAAATCCCGAAAGCGGATGCGATTGCCAGGCGCGCACAGACTGGTGACGATGGTGGCGCGTCGGCGCATAGGACATCGCGTGGGACTTGCCGGCGTGGCTGGCGACATGACGACGGCCGGAAGATCTCGCCGCATAATGCGCGCCGTGATGCTTGAAGGCTCTGGCGTAATGCTTGCCGCCGCCGGGTGGCGAACCGGAGATCGAAATGCTGCCGCCTTCGCTCTGGACGAGATGATAAAGCGTGGCGGCGTTGCCGGGCGACAGTCGCACGCAGCCATGCGAAGCCGGCGAACCGAGCGCGCCCGTGGCGTAGGTGCCGTGGATCGCATATCCGCCGCGGAAGAAGATTGAATAGGGCATCGGCGACATGTGATATTTGCGCGAGTAATGCATCAACTGCATGCCGGTCGGCGCAAAGGAGCCGCGCGGCGTGTAATAGCCGGCGCGGGCGGTCGACACCGGCCAGCTATAGCTGCCCTGCGACGAGGTCACATGCATGCGTTGCGACGACAGATCGATGTGAATGCGAGCGGTGGCGTAAGCGGCGCCCATCCAGGCGAGCAACGCCCAGAATGCGATGAAAAGAGTTTTGAAACGCATGATGGATCTCCCGCGCGACGACGACAGGCGGTTGTTTCCGCTCGCCAGCTTATGCGCGGAGCTTTCCTCATCGCGCGCTCGGCGGCAACGCAATTAATCGATTAAGGTTGACGGGTAAGGATTGATTCGCCGGATCAATTCGCCGGCTTGTGCAAAGAACGAGAGCGGTGATGCGCGCCATAAATCTTCTCATCATGCTGATCGGCGTTCAGCTTGTCGGCGTTCAACTTGGCCTTGGCGCCGCGCTGGCGCAGGACAAGGGCACGCTTGATCCCAAGCCTTTGCCGCCGCTCGCCAATCCATCCGATCCGGCGACGCCGGCCAAGGAGCTGTTTGGCCGGGCGCGGGAGGCGGCGCCGCTGGAGCCTGATCCGATCGGTTTTTATTCGCGCGGCTGTCTCGCCGGCGCCGAGCAATTGCCGGCCAATGGTCCGCAATGGCAGGTCATGCGGCTGTCGCGCAACCGGAGCTGGGGCCATCCCCGGCTTGTCGCCTTCATGAAAAAATTCACCGCCAAAGCGGCGACGGCGGCCGGATGGCCGGGATTGCTGATCGGCGACATGTCGCAGCCGCGCGGCGGCCCGATGCTGACCGGCCACGCTTCGCATCAGATTGGCCTCGACGCCGACGTCTGGCTGACGCCGGCCCCCGATCGCGAGCTGACGCCGCTGGAGCGCGAAGAGATGTCGGCGACCGATATGGTGCGCGAGGATTTGCTTGATGTGCGCGAGGGCGTCTGGACCGACGGCCAGCTCGCCATCATCCGCACCGCCGCGATGGACCCGCAGGTGCAGCGCATTTTCGTCAACGCCGCAATCAAGCGCGCCATGTGCCGCGCGGCGGCGGGCGAAGCCTGGATGCGCAAGGTCCGGCCGATGTACGGGCATAATTATCATTTTCACATCCGGCTGTTTTGCCCGGATGGCTCAAACTGTCGCGATCAGGACCCGACCCCGGCGGGAGACGGCTGTGACGCTTCGCTGGCGTCATGGTTCACCGAGGAGATGCGGCATCCCAAAAAATCGAACAAGGTCTGGCCGCCGATGACCATGGCGAAGCTGCCAGCCGCCTGTCAGACCGTGCTGCGAGCTGATTAATCAGCCAATCGGGCAGGCGACGCCGGCGCCGCCCAGCCCGCAATAACCGTCAGGATTTTTGGCGAGATATTGCTGATGATCGGCCTCGGCGTAATAGAACGTCGGCGCCGGCGCGATCTCGGTGGTGATCGCGTCAAATCCCGCGCGCGTCAACGCCTGCTGGTAAAGATCGCGCGAGGCGCGCGCCGCCCGCAACTGCGCCTCGGTCGCGGCGTAGATCACGGAACGATATTGCGTTCCGACATCATTGCCCTGCCGCATCCCCTGGGTGGGATCATGGCTTTCCCAAAATGTCCGGAGCAATTCGTCGAAAGGCAGAAGGGCTGGGTCATAGACCACCCGCACCACTTCGGCGTGGCCGGTGCGGCCGGTGCAGACATCCGCATAGGTGGGGTGACGGGTGGTTCCGCCGGCGTAGCCGACCGCGGTGACGTAAACGCCCGCGCCCAGTCGCCAGAATTTGCGTTCCGCGC
Organism: Methylocystis sp.; assembly: GCA_023253795.1. Lineage (GTDB taxonomy): Bacteria > Pseudomonadota > Alphaproteobacteria > Rhizobiales > Beijerinckiaceae > Methylocystis. Next base: position 1,700 of record JALRFG010000156.1, on the reverse strand, counting down.
CCCAGAAACACCCCATGCCGAACAGCGCTTCGGCGCAGCCCGCCGGCCAGGGCGGATCGAGCGGATGGCCGTTGACGAAATGGCGCACGCCATGGGGGACGGGAGTGTCTCGGTCCGGGATCGGCGTCCCGGACATTGCGCCGGCGAGTTTTTCGAAAAGTGACATAAGGCTTAGATAAGCTGCCGCTTACGGCCGCCAATAGCGCCGGTTGGCCTCGCGTTTGGCGCTGATCAGAATGAACAGCGCGCCCAGCCCGGCGAGCGACAGGCTCACGGGGATCGCCATGACGCCGGTCATCACCGGGTCCCACAGCCATTGCGCGCGGGCGCTGACGCTGGCGCGCAGACCGGCGTACAGCGCCGGAAACAGTTCGGAGAGGCCGGTGCTCATAGACGTCACGGCGAGCCGGCCGCCGGCGATCGAACGGGTGCCGTCAACAATCAGCGCAATAAAGCCGCCAGCGAGCAGCAACTGGGCGAGAAATCGGGTGAGGAGCCTAAGCATGGCGCTAGCATAGGCGCCGTCTCCGGGAATTCAAGCTGGAACACCACTGAGGCGAAGAGCAATCTCGTAGATACGTGTATTGACTTTGTGCGCCACGGCGCGCATGCTGACGGCATGACGACCACCAAAATCTTCAAATCCGGCAACAGCCTCGCTGTTCGACTGCCGCGCGAGATCGCTTTCTCGGAAGGCTGCGCCGTTACGGTCGTCCGGCAAGGCGACAGCCTGATCATTCGCCCGGCGCGTCTCGACATGACGACGCTTTGCGCAAAGCTTGGCGCTGCGCCCGCACCCCGGCCGCTTGCGCGTCTCGACGTCCGCACGCCCCGCCGGGTGTGGAACGATGTGGACGCGTGATGAGCTATCTTCTTGACGCATCCGTAGTTTTCGCCGCCGCTTGCGGCGAGCAGGCGACGCTCGCCCGGCTGGCGCGGCTGGAGGGCGCCGATGTCGCGACTTCAGCGATTGTCTGGAGCGAACTCATGGCCGCTGCGCCGGAAAAGGATCGTCGGCTGGCCGAGAATCTGCGTCTGATCGGCGAGACCATTGATATCCTGCCCTTCGATCATGCGGCGGCGACGGCCTATGGGCAGTTGCTGCATGAGCTGGAGCCGAAACGGCGCCGCGTGCTGGACCGGATGGTCGCCGCGCAGGCGCGCGCGCTGGGCCGCAGTCTGGTGACGCTGATTGCGGCGGATTTTGAGGATATACGCGGATTGACGATCGAGGGCTGGTCGAATTAATCGACGTCCTCGACCTGTTCGGGGCCGCCGCCATAGATGCGCTGGGCCAGCGACGCCTGCATGAAGTCGTCGAGCTCGCCGTCGAGCACCTCGCCCGGCGTGCCGGAGGTGTGGCCGGTGCGAAGATCCTTCACAAGCTGATAAGGCTGCAGAACATAGCTGCGGATCTGGTGGCCCCAGCCGATGTCGGTCTTGGACGCCGCCTGGGCATTGGCCTCCGCCTCGCGGCGCTCGAGCTCGGCCTCGTAGAGGCGCGCCCGGAGCATGTTCCAGGCGGTCGCCCGATTCTTGTGCTGCGAGCGCTCGTTCTGGCACTGGACGACGATGCCGGTGGGCACATGCGTCATCCGGACTGCGGAGTCGGTGGTGTTGATATGCTGGCCGCCGGCGCCGGAGGCGCGATAGGTGTCGACGCGGACGTCGCTCTCGTTGATGTCGATGGTGATTGAATC
>JALRFG010000155.1 GCA_023253795.1 Methylocystis sp. | reverse complement strand
GAGGAGCGAGTCCATGCCCTTGAGGGCGGCTGACTCGATCGGCACGCCCAGCACGGGCAGGGCGGTCATGGACGCGGTCATGCCGGGCAGATGGGCCGCGCCGCCGGCGCCGGCGATGATTACGTCAAAGCCCTCGGCTTCCGCGCCCTTGGCGAAGGCGACAAGACGGTCGGGAGTGCGATGGGCGGAGACGATCCGCACGTCGGCGGCGACATCCAGCGCCTGCAGGGTTTCGACGCTGTGGCGCATGGTCGCCCAGTCGGACTGGGACCCCATGATCACGGCGACGCGCGCCTTGGCCGTCGCCTCTCCGGATTTCGCCACTTTGCTTCCGTTCCTGCTCGGTTTTTAGAAGCCATGCGGCATAGACGAAGGCCTGCGCTTAGGCAAGCGCGCCGCCTGCAGGATTTCCGGGCCAACCGGGCTTCGGGGCTCCCGCCACGCCGTGGGATGGGGTAGGACCTTCTCCCAATCGGACGTGGTCGCGCAGGAAATAAAATGGATGAGTCCTTAAGACAGGTCATCGCCGTTCTGGCGGTGGCGATGACGGTGGCGATCGCCGCCCGGCAGGTACGATTGCCCTATACAGTGGGTCTGGTGCTGGTTGGCGCCATTCTGGCGGCGACGCGTCCCGATTTCGGGATGCATCTGACCCATGATCTGATTTTCGATCTAATCCTGCCGCCGCTGCTTTTCGAGGCTGCGCTGAGCCTGTCATGGCGCGAACTGGCGCGCGACTCCGTGCCGTTGCTGACATTCGCCGGCCCCGGCACCGTGATCTCAGCCGCCGCCGTCGCGTTCGGCGTGATGCAATTGCTCGACTGGCCGGCGGAATCGGCGGTGGTGTTTGGCGCTCTGATCGCCGCCACCGATCCGGTGGCCATCATCGCCATGTTCAAGGACAACCGGATCAAGGGACGCCTCCGCCTGCTGGTGGAGAGCGAAAGCCTGCTCAATGACGGCGCCGCCGCCGTTCTCTTCGTCGTGGCGCTGGCCTGGGCGGAAGGAAGCGGCGATGCGCAGGGAATGGGCGACACTGTGATAACGCTGGGGCGCATCGTCTTTGGCGGCATCGCAATTGGCGGGCTGTGCGGCGTGGCGGCGATCCTGGTCGCCCAGCGCACCACCGAGCATCTGATCGAGGCGGCGTTGACGACCATCACCGCCTTTGGCGCCTTTCTGATCGCCGAATATTTCCATGTCTCCGGGGTGCTGGCGACGGTCGTCGCCGGCCTGATCCTGGGCAATCTGGGTCTGGCGGGGGAGGGCGAGAGCTCCTTCCTCAGTCACAAGGGCCAGGAGTTCGTGCACGCCTTCTGGGAGTTCGCCGCTTTTGTCGCCAATTCGGTGGTGTTCCTGCTGATCGGCGTCGATGTCGCGACTATGCCCTTCACCGCCTATGGCGCGACCATGCTGGCGACCGTCATCGTCGTGGTGCTGGTGGCGCGCGCGCTCACGGTCTATCCCCTGAGCGCCCTGTTCCGCGCCTCGCGCTGGCGCATCACGGCCGGCGAGCAGCATGTGCTGTGGTGGGGCGGCCTGCGCGGCGCGCTGGCGTTGGCGCTGGCCCTCTCCCTGCCGGACAGCCTGCCGCTGCGCGACACGATTGTGGTGGCGACCTTCGGGGTCGTCGCCTTCTCCATCATCGTGCAGGGCCTGACCATGCCGTTGCTGCTGAGGGCGCTCGGTTTCATGCCTCAGGATGGCGCCTGAACCCCGGTTTTCCGGGCGATTAAGCCGACATCAAGAACTGTGTGGTGAAAAAGTCACAACGGCGCTGTTTTTGCCGATAGAGGTTCTCGTCGGTTGTCGCGCTTGCTATTTCTCGGGCGGTTATGATCGGGAGTCGGTGTTGAAGAAATATGTTCTGAGCGCTGCGTTGATGCTGTTGTCGACGCCCGTCCTTGCCGCCGACCTCTCGTCGCCGGCGGAGACGGACGCGCCTCAGGCGAAACCGCTTCCTCGCTGGACCGGCTTTTATCTCGGCTTCACGCGCGGCTTTGGCGGCGGCGTGCTCGACAGCGGCATGGGGCTGCTCTCCGCGACGCCCGGCGTCACCGTCGGCGGCACTGCGACGAACCGCGCCAGCGGCTTCACCGCTGGCGGCGTCGCCGGCTACAATTATCAGCTGTCCAATTATTTTGTTCTCGGCGCCGAGACGGATCTCCAATGGAGCGACATCCGCGCCTCTTCGCAATTTTCGCGCTGGGCGAATTATCCCGGCTTTCTCGCCAATTCCGACTCTGGCGCAGGGTTGAACTGGTACGGCACGGTGCGTGGCCGCGTCGGTTATTCGATCGGTCGCGTGATGCCTTACGTGACGGGCGGTCTGGTCTATGGCCAGCTTGAAGCGAAGGGCACGCCCTTCCCAGGCGCCAATTCGCTTTCGCTTGGCTCCGTCACTGAAACCAGAACCGGCTGGACGATGGGCGCCGGCGCCGACATTGCAATCACCAAAAATCTCTCGGCGCGGTCCGAATATCTTTTCCTGTCCTTGCCAAGCGTCGGCGGATCGGCGGTCGGCGCGTTGCAACCGGGAGGCGTTCCGCTGGCGGGCTCCTTCGGCGCCTATCCCTATGGTGTTCATACGGTGCGCGGCGGCCTGAACTATCGCTTCGCCGGCGTAACGGACGACGAGACGACGGAACAACTCGCGCCGCTTCTGAATGGCGATCTCAACGGTTTTCTCACCGCTCTTCCGGCGCGCGACTGGTCCGGCTTTTATATCGGCGCCAACGCCGGCTATGGCGGCGACGTGCTGCGCGAATATAGTTCTTTGGTATCGAGCGCGACGGCGCCGCAAAGCGTGGGGCTCAGCACCTATGGCGCCAACCGCACCGGCGGCTTCGTTGGTGGTGCACAGGTCGGGTATAACTATCACCTGACGAAACATTTCGTTCTCGGCGCCGAGACGGATGCGCAATGGAGCGGCGTCACCGCTCAGAACGAGTCGAATGTGCTCGAAAGCGGCTATGGCGGCGTGTCGAATAATGACCGCACGACGCTGGAGTGGTTTGGCACGAGCCGCGCGCGTCTGGGTTTCGCGCAGCGTGAAATGCTCGCCTATATCACTGGCGGCGTCGCATATGGCCAGATCAATCACTGGGCGATGCAGGGACAGGGCGGCGGATTGTTTGGCAATGGCGCGTCCTATATGCGCGCCGGCTGGGCCGCCGGCGCGGGCGCCGATTACGCCATGACCTCCGATCTCTCACTGCGCGCGGAATATCTTTACGTGAGCCTCGCCGGCGTATCTGGCGTCTCCACCGGCGTCGTTACTCCCAATGTGCCGTTGATTGGACAGTTCTCGACCGGAAGCGTCAGCAGCAATATCATGCGCGTCGGCGTGAACTGGAAGTTCGGACAAGCCGAAGAGCCATCGGCGACAGCAGAAAAATAAATCGGACAGACGCCGGGCTCAAGTACGCGTCTGTCGAAGAGGAGCTATAGAGATGAGCGGCGCGCCTGCCTTTGCCGCGCATTCAAGTTTTCTCGCGACGTCCAACACCGCGCGCACGGCGCCGGTGTGCATCGCCGGAGCGCCGCATGATCTGGGCGTGAGCAATCGTCCCGGCGCGCGGTTTGGCCCACAAGCGATCCGCACCGCCAGCCGGATGCTGATCGCTGGCTGTCACCCGACTTTTCATGTCGAGACGGCGCGACTGCCGATCGCGGACGTCGGTAATTTCGAGATCGCGCTGGGCGACATTGCGAAAAGCTATGCGCTGATCGAGCAGCAGGCCGCAGCCTTTGCGCATCTGGTGACGCTCGGCGGCGATCATGGCGTGACTTTGCCGCTTCTTCGCGCGCTGGCGAAAAAGCGTGGCCCACTGGGGCTTGTGCATTTCGACGCGCATGTCGACACCTGGCCGGAAACCTCGGGTCAGATCAATGGCCATGGTTCGGTGTTTTATCAGGCCATCGAAGAAGGCTTGGTCGATCCGTCACGAATGATCCAGATCGGCATTCGCTCGCCGGTGGAGCGCGAGGTTGTTGAATGGACGCTGGGCAAAGGCGTCACCATTCTTTCCGCACAGGATGTGCACGCCATGTCCATGGCGGAGGTGGCGCAGCGGATTCACGCAGTGGTTGGCGCCCAGCCCGCCTATCTGACCTTCGACATTGATGCGCTGGACCCGGCTTTCGCGCCCGGCACAGGCACGCCCGAAATTGGCGGGCTGGCGACATGGCAGGCGCAGGCGATTTTGCGGCGGCTCGGTGGCGTTGATTTTGTCGGCATGGATCTGGTGGAGGTGGCGCCGGCCTATGACACAGCGGAGATCACGGCGCTCGCGGGCGCAACAATGATCTGGGAATATCTGTGTATGCGAGAGGCGGCGCGGCAGGCGCGGACGTGACGCTCAGGCGATAATATCCGGCGTCAGCTGATCTTCGAGAAAAACGATTTTGTCGCGCAGCGCCAGCTTGCGCTTTTTCAGCCGACCAATCTGCAACTGATCGACGGCGCCAACGGCGATGAGCGCGGCGATGGCGGCTTCGAGATCGTGATGCTCAAGCCGCAGCCGTTCGAGTTCGGCGAGTAGCGTCGCCGTATCCGGGTCTTCGGGATTGTCGTTCGAGATCATTGGGTCCGCCCGCGCCTTCGCGGTTCTTACGTGTCGCCTGCAGCCTGTTCAAGGGCAG
>JALRFG010000154.1 GCA_023253795.1 Methylocystis sp. | reverse complement strand
GAGGAAATCAAGCTGGCGCTCGAAAAAGCCGGCGACGGTTTCGAAACCACATTGTCGTCGCACGGCGACAAGGTGGTCGATGTGTTGTCGCGCGCCGGTGACGAGGTCGCCGAAAAAATCGTTTCCGCCAGCGAGGCGATGACGCGCGGTCTGACGGACGGCATTGAAGACGCCGGCCGCCGGCTTCAGGCCAAAAGCGAAATGCTGAGCGACGATTTTGTTTCGCGCGGCGGCGCGCTGGTCGAAAAATTCGGATCTGTCGGACACAATTTCAACCAGTCCATCAGCGAACAGGGCGACAGGATCGTCGGACGCCTTTCGGAGACCGGCGCGTCCATTCACGAAACCATCGCCACCCATGGCGGTGCACTCGACCGTTCTCTGGCCGAGACGTCCGAACGTCTCGTCACGCGCGTTGAAGAGCAGATTTCCACCGCCAAAACCGCATTTGAAGGCGCAGAGCTCCGTCTTGGCGCGATGATGGACGATGCGCAGGGTAAGGCGCAGGAAGAAATCGATCGGCGTGCGCAATCGATGCAGGATGCGCTGGCGCAGAGCCTGTCGCAAAGCGCCAACGCCCTCGCCGAACAGGTCGACTCGCTGCAGGAGCGTTTCTTCGCGGTCGCCAGCGAGGCGGTGTCGGCGATTGGCGTGCATGGCGATCGGATGACGGAAACGCTTGCGGACCGTCTGCGTCACTTTGAGGACGTCGCCATATCGCGTGGCGGCGAAATCGCTGACCGCGTCGGCGCGCAGGGCGAGTCGCTGGAAAAGACGCTTGTGGAGCGTCTGGCCGCCTTCGAAGATGTCGTGCTGCGCAGCAGCGCCGAGGCCGCGAACCGTATCGCCGAACATGGCGACCGCATCAGCGCCGTCTTTACCGATGGCGTCGGCGTATTTGAAGAATCCTTCACCCGTCAGGGAGAAGAAGCGGCGAGCCGCATCGCCGACAACGCCAAGCGCGCGAGCGAAATTCTCGCCGAACAGTTCAACGCCCTCGACAACACGCTCACCACCGCCAGCTCGGAGACCGTTGAACGTCTCGTCGAGCACGGCGAGCGCGTCATGCGCGAATCCTCGCTCCAGATCGCCGCGCTCGACAGCAGCGTGGCGCGGCATGGCGAAGAACTGGCGGCTCGCGTCGCTACGCACAGCGACCATGTCGCAGCAAAGCTCTCGGAAGGCGTCGCCGCTTTCGAGGATACGCTCCTGCGTCAGAGCGAAGAAGCATTGGCGCGGATCACGCAGGGCGGCGATATTATCACCGCCACCCTCAACGACAGCGTTACAACTTTCGAAAATACTGTGCGCCAAAGCGAAGGCGCCACTGCACGCATCGGCGCGGCCAGCGAGCGCGCCTATACGACGCTCTCCGAGCGGCTGGAGGCCTTTGAGGACGCCGTCTCCCGTCACAGCGCCGAGGCGCTTGAACGCGGCGAGCAAGCCAGTTCGAAACTTGGCGAAGGCATCGCCGCTCTGGCGGAAACCATCACCCATCACAGCGACGCCGCCGCCTCCAGGCTTCTGGCGCGAAGCGACGACGTGAGCGCGGCGCTGGCGCATGGCGTCGCTGATTTCGAAGAACGCATCATCGCGCGCGCCGCTGATATTGGTCAGCGCCTCGCCACACATTCCGATGCAGCGGCCGCAGAGCTCGTTACGCGCCTCGGCGCTTTCGAGGAGAGCGTGCAGCAGCGCGCCGACGACGTCGCGGGAATCGTCGCGGAACAGTCTCACCGCGTTGACGACATGCTCAGCGCGCGCGTTGCGGCGCTGGCGGCGACAGGCGAGGCCCTGCATCAAAACCTTGATCATACGGTTTCCGCAGCCGTCGCGGCCCTGTCGGACAACGCCGAAGTTCTGCACAACCGCCTGACGACAACGGCGAGCGACGCCATCGTCGCCATCGCCACGCAAGGCGAACGGATGACCGAGCAGCTCGGCGACCGCCTCAACGCGATGGAGTCCGCCGTTCTCTCGCAAGGGCATGAAGTGGTCTCGGCCCTGGCTGATCAGCTGGGTCAATTCGAACAAAATCTGGCGCGCGATGGCGGCGATCTCGCCGCGCGCGTCGCCCAGCACGCCACGCGTTTGAGCGACGACGTCGCCGAACGTCTTGCCGCCGTTGAAGAAATCATTGGCGGAAAGGGAGAGGCGCTGGTGCGGCAGCTCTCCGAGCAGACCGAAAGCGCCGACATGCGGCTAGGCGATCGCGCCCAAAAATTCGTCGAGAGCGTGGACAGCCGTCTGACGGCGATCGACCAAACGCTCGTTGAACGCAGCGGCGCGCTTGTCGACAAGCTTGTTGCGCAGACAGATCAACTCGCCTCCCGTATTGGCGACAACTCCCGTCATTTCTCGCAGGAAATCGATCAGCGCCTCGGCGTGATCGATCAGGCGATCGACGTGCGCGGCGCGAAGCTTGTCGAGGCGTTCGACTCGCGTCTCGATGCGCTCAATCGCGCTTTCGAGGAAAAGGGCGGCGCTGTTGTCGAGAAAATCGGCGCGCAGACCCAGGAACTGACCGCCTCGCTCAACGAAACGATCGGCTCCTTCGAAAACGTGGGCGTCGCCCGCGCCCAGGAGGCGGCCGGACGCGTCGAAACGCTGGCGCAGCAGCTGGAGGCCGGTCTTGGCGCCGGCGGCAAACGTATCGAGACGTCGCTCGCCACCCATGCGCTGGAAATCGCGCGCGTCATGGGCGAAGGCGGTCGCATGGTCGTCTCCGCGCTCGACGACAAGCTCAAGCAACTGGACGACAATCTCTCCACGCGCGGCGGCGAGCTTTCGCAGACGCTGGAATCTCGCACCCGTCAGATGGACGCCATCTTCGGCAAAAACGCCGATGAGATCGCGCAGACGCTGGATGGCCGGATCGAACGGCTTGAGAAAAACGTCGTCGAACGCCTTGGACTGGTGTCCGCCGAACTCGGCGAACGCAGCCGCACAATCGTCGACGCCGTCACCGCGCGCCTCGACGACATCAATCAGATCCTGGCGAGCGCGCGACGCGAACTCGACACCACGCTGCATGCCCGCACGGGCGATCTGGGCGCCGCGCTCTCCACGCGCGTTGGCGAGATCAGCGATGTGCTGGAGACCCGTCTGGGACAACTACAGATTGTTCTGGACGATCGTCTGGCCGGCGTCGAAACAACACTGGACAATAAGGGCGGCGCGGTGACGCGTGAGCTCGCCAATGTTGGCGAGCTCGTCGCCAACGCCATCGAAAGCCGCGGCTCCGCAATCGCGCGTCATCTCGCCGACAGGCGCGATGAACTTGTGCGCACCCTCGATCAATCGCAGACATCTCTTGTCCGCGCGCTGGACGAGGGCGCCAACGCCTCAATTTCGGCGCTGGTCGAAATGAACGACCGGATTCGCGCCGAATTGCCGGCTGTCGTCGAAAAGCTCGACGCCACCAATGCGTCGCTCACGACCATCCTCGACAAGACCGGCGGCAATCTTGCCGGTCTAGAAACGGAGATCGGCAAGCGTCTTGCCGAGTTCCGCGACGTCGTTGGTCAGATTTCGGGTCAGGTGAACCAGCTTGGCGCGGTTTCGAACGACACCGTGCAGGGCGCCCGTTCCTTCATCGACTCGCTGGAAGATCGCCATGCGTTGCTCGCCGAAAGCGCGCGCAAGCTTGCCGAAAGCCAGCAGGCGCTCGACTCCGCCTTCGACGATCGTCGCGCGACGCTCATGCAGCTTGTCGCCTCTCTGGACGACAAACGCACCGCCTTCGAAACATCGATGGACGGCCTGGCCGCGAAGATGGAGAACGCGCTTCACGCCATCGAAACACGCTCTCAGGATGTCGGCGCCGCGCTGGATGAAGCGACCGGACGAACCGCCAATCTGATTGAATCGCGTTTCGCGCAAGTGCGCGCCGCCGCCAAGGATGAAAGCGTCCTTGCCGCCGAAGCGATGCGCGCTGCGCTGGCCGAGGCCAATGCGGAAATGTCGCGCCTGTTCGGCGACGCCAAAAGCAACTTCGAGACAGCGGCAGGAGAAATCCGCGGCCTTTCCAAGAAGATCCATCGTGAAATTCAGGCGACCAGCGCGGAAGTGCGGCGCGGCGCGGAAGAACTGCCGCGTGAAACCGCTGAACAGGCCGCCGCTCTGCGGCGCGTCGTCGGCGATCAGGTCAAGGCGCTGAATGAGCTGACCGGCATCGTCACGCGCTCGGGCCGCAATCACGACATCGCTGAACCGACGCCAGCGCCAGCCGCGCCCCGCGCCTTCGACCCGCCGCCGGCGCGTCCGCAGCCGCCGCGTGCGCGTCCTGCTGCGCTGCCGCCAGCGCCGCCCCAGGCTGCCGCTCAGGCGCCCGTGAGCGAGCCGTCGCCGGTCTATGCCCGCCCAAGCGCCGCGCCGGATGGCGGCTGGCTCAGCAGCCTCAGGGATCGCGCCGGACGGGATGCGCCCTTGCCGCCAAAGGCTCCGGAACCTGCGCCCCCGGCCCCCGTCAGCGGCCTCGCGACGCTGTCGCTGGATATCGCCGGCATGGTCGACGATCAGGCGGTTGCGGATGTCTGGCGGCGCTATCAACGCGGCGAGAAAGGCGGCCTGTTTGGACGCCGGCTCTACACCGCGCAAGGACGCCAGACCTTCGAGGAAATCAGCCGCCGCTACCGGATCGA
>JALRFG010000153.1 GCA_023253795.1 Methylocystis sp. | reverse complement strand
CCAACCCGCACCTCATGCGACAGCCGATCCAGCTCCAGATCGCCGACGCGATAATGCGTCTCCTCGCCCTTCGGGCCGATGCGACGACGCACCAGCGCTTCTGTACGGGCGAGTAATTCGGAAAAGGCGTAAGGCTTGGGCAGATAATCATCGCCGCCGGCGCGCAGGCCCTTGACCCTGTCGTCAACCTGTCCCAGCGCCGAGAGGATCAGCACCGGCGTCTCCACCTTCTGCTCGCGCAGGCTGGAAATCAACGAAAGACCGTCCATCTTCGGCAACATGCGATCAACGATCAGCACGTCATAATCGCCCTCGCGCGCAGCGGCGTAGCCAGAAAGCCCGTCCGCCGCGTGATCGGCGACATGGCCCTGTTCGCGGAAAGCCTTGACGAGATAGTCGCTCGCCTCGCGGTCGTCTTCGATAATCAATATGCGCATGAATCGCATCATAGCCGATGTTGAGAAAAAACCGCAGGCCGACGCTTTCGCATCGGCCTGCGTTCGGGACGGAAGGCTGGGAGGGGGCCGGCTCCTCCGTCTCTCTGCTTGCCGGGAGTCTGCTGTGACGGGAGCGTAAGACCCGCCGGCAAGATTCCTGAGGCCTTAGCCGGCCTTCGTCGGCACCGCGACGAACTTCATGCCATCCGCCGATTTCAGGCGCAGCAGCACGGATTTGCGGCCGTCCTGGCGTGCGGCGTCAATCGCCGAGGTGAGATCGCCCTGCGAATTGATCGGTCGGCCGGCGGCCTCAACGATCACATCGCCCTGGCGAACGCCCTTTTGCGCGGCGGTGCTATCCGGGTCGATGCCGGTGACGACAAGCCCCTCGCCGCCGGCGCCACGCACCTGGGCGGCGGGAGCAACTTCAACGCCAAGCCCGGCGACGGCTGAACCGCCGCCCGTGCTCTCCGTATCAGCGCGCGCCTCCTTCTCGTCGGGCAGCACGCCCAGCGTCAGCTTCGCGCTCTTTTCGGCGCCATGACGAAGATAGGTCAGATCGACCGTCTTCTTCGGGCCGAGCGTGGCGATGCGGCGCGCCAGTTCGCGCGGGCCATCGATCTTCTCGCCATTGACCGCCGTGATCACATCGCCCGCCTTCAGGCCAGCGGCTTCCGCCGGCGCGCCGGGCTGGGGCTGCGAGACCAGTGCGCCCTTGGTGGATTTCAGGCCCATGCTATCGGCGATTTCCGGCGTTACATTCTGGATCTTCACGCCAATCCAGCCGCGCGCCACAGCGCCCTTTTCTTTCAGAGCCGCGACGACATCCTTGGCGACTTCCGCCGGAATGGCGAAGCCAATGCCGACCGAACCGCCCGAGGGCGAGTAGATCGCGGTGTTCACGCCAATGACATTGCCATGCGCGTCAAAAGCCGGACCACCGGAGTTGCCGCGATTAACCGGGGCGTCGATCTGCAGGAAATCGTCATAGGGGCCGGCGCCAATATCGCGACCGCGCGCCGAGACAATGCCAGCCGTCACGCTGCCGCCCAGACCAAAGGGATTGCCGACCGCAATCACCCAATCGCCGATGCGCGGATTACCGTTCGACCAATCGACATAAGGCAGCTTTTCGCCGTCGCTGATCTTGAGCAGCGCGAGATCGGTGCGTTTGTCTGTGCCGATCACCTTGGCCGGCAGTGTCTTGCCGCTGTCCAGCGTCACCTCGACATCGGTCGCGTGATCGACGACATGGTTGTTCGTCACAACATAGCCATCGGCGCTGATGATGAAGCCGGAGCCCTGCGACATGGTCGTATGCTTATGACCATGACCGCCGCCCTGCTGCTGTTCGCCAAAGCGTTTGAAGAAACGGAACATCGGATCGTCGGGCGACATCTCGGGCATGCCGGGCGCGCCGGTCATTTGCTCCTGATCGTCCTCGCCGGAAACGCCTTTGACCTTGATCGCCACCACCGCGGGCTTCACATGATCGACGACATCAGCGAAAGAAGCCGGCGCATTAAGCCCTGCGGACGACTGCGCTGTCGCAACCGTTTCCGCATGGGCGGAAAAGTACGGCGCACCACTGGCGGCGCCCAGCACCAACGAAGCGACAGCGCCCATCAACGCAAGACGCGACACGCGGGAGCGGCGCTGAGTCGTTGCGGACGGACGAAGATTGAAAACTGGCATTGTATGAACTCCATCTGTTGCGGCGGAGCCGGGAGAACCCCGCCGCCTGCAAACCAAGATGGAGACGCCCCCGTTGCCGACCAATTTCCGGGAGATGAAACTTTCGTAAGGGACGGACAAACGACCGTCATCAAGCCCGGAAATGTGCGGAAACCTGTTTCAGACAGGCCTCAAACGCTTGCAAATCCGTAAAAATCGCCTCGGCTGGCGCCGCATGGACGATCATCTCCCACCCCTGTCCGGCGATGGATTCGGCGATCATCAAATTGTCATGCAAGCCAAAATTCTCGACCGCCATGCCATCGCAGGCCCATTCGCCCGCCGCAGTGGCGACCAGCGGTCCATGCGAGTCGATGACGCGCGCACGATAATCGGCGGCCACATTGGCGTAAGCAAACACGGGCTTTCCAAGTGCCAGCGCATAACCGATTTCAAATACCGTCCCCGCGTCGGCGCTCGGCCCGCGAAACGGCGTCAGATTGGCGACGACAGCCGCGCTTTTGTGGATCATCGCAATATTGGCGCGATAAATCAGCGTCGCGACGCCGGCGCCTGACGCAACCGGCAGATCGGAATCAAGCGGAAACAGGCCTGCATGGCCATGCGCGGCACATAATTCCTTCTTGGCCGCGCCAACTGCTTGCGCATGCGGCAGAAAGACATCGGGACCGGCGAGATAAAGCGCAACCATGATCGCCCGCTATAACCATCCGGCGCGACGGAAGCGCATATAGAGCCAAATGCAAATCACGCTGATCAATGTAATGATGGCGAAATAGCCATATTCCCATTTCAGCTCCGGCATATGTTCGAAATTCATGCCGTACACGCCGGCGATGGCGGTGGGCACGGCGAGAATGCCGGCCCAGGCGGCCAGCCGCCGCGAAATATCCGTTTGCTGCATTTGCGCGGTGAGATGTCGCGCTTCGAAGGCGAAGGCCAGCGTCTCGCGCAGCGTGTCAATTTGCTCGGAGACGCGACGCAGATGGTCGCGCAAATCGCGGAAATGCGGCCGCATCTTCTTGTCTATGACCATAATGTTATTGCGCTCTAGCCATCGGCAAACATCTTCCAGAGGCGCCACAGCGTTACGCAAGCGAAGCAGATCGCGCCGCAAAACATAAAGATGGCTGATTTCTTCGACGCTGATGCTTGTCGATAAAATATCATCTTCGATTTGATCGACTTCAGCGCTCAGACGATCGAGCACGGGAAAGTAATTATCGACGATAAAATCGAGGATGATGTAAACGATGTAATCTTCGCCCTCCGCCATATTGGCGGGTCGCGCCTCGGCGCGCGCACGCACCGCCGCATAACTGGTCGAGGCGCCATGCCGGATGGTCACAACATAACCCGGCCCTACGAGCAGATAGGTTTCACCGAATTCGATCCGGCGGTCGCCCATTTGCGCTGTGCGCGCGGCGAGGAACAACGACTGGTCATATTCCTCAATCTTGGGCAATTCATGCGTCGAGAGCGCATCCTCGATCATCAGAGGATGTAGCGAAAACTGCTGGCCGATCAGATCCAACAGCGCCGCCGTGGGCTGATACAGGCCAATCCACACGACATGGCCCTCGCATTGCGACCATTGCCCTGCGTCTTCTGGATAAATATCGCCGATTTTCTCGCCGCTGCGGTAGACGACGGCGTTGATCAACCCCTCCCGTCGCCAGCGCGCGAGATCGGGCGCGAGATCGGGAGAGTCCGCCACCGCCGTCCGCCGGGTCAGGCTTTCGGACCGCCGCGCGTGACCCCGACCTTCGCCGGCCGCAACACACGATCACCGATCACATAGCCTTGCTCGAGAACCTGCGCGACGGTTCCGGCCGGCTGCGTCTCGTCCGGAATTTCAAACAGCGCCTCATGCTGATTGGGATCGAAACGCGCACCCTGCGCCTCGATTTTCTTCACCCCAAAACGCGACAGACGGGACAGAAAATCCTTCTCTGTAACCTCCACGCCTTCGACCAAAGAAGCGATTGCGGGCTCAAGCGCCGCGCGCGTCTCCGCCGGCACGCTCTCGACCGCCCGGCGCAGATTATCCGCGAAGGCGAGCATTTCGCGCGCGAAATTCGTTACGCCGTAGAGCTTGGCGTCGGAAACCTCGCGCTCGGCGCGGCGGCGCACATTCTCGGCCTCCGCCATGGCGCGCAGCACTTTTTCCTTGAGGGCGGCATTCTCGGCGTAAAGATTTTCAAGCTCGGTGAAGGGCTCCGGCGCGTCGATCGGCGCCTCCGCCCCCGGCTGTGAAAGCGTGGACGCATGCCCCTCGGACGCCGTGCCCTCGTTCTCCTTGCCGCCTTGCGCTGCGTGCCGCTTCTCGTCGCCCTGTCCGCTCATGCTCTTGTCCATTCTTCATCAGATCGGGATGCAAAGAACCCGATATCAGCGCTTGGCGCCGGGAAATCAAGTCGCTGCGCCGCCGGGAGCCGGCGGCGACGTCTGCTCCGCCGCCCCGCCCGCCTGCGGCCCCTGCCCGTGCGGGAAAACTTCCAGCAAGAGGCGGCGGATGGTCGCCTGCCGCTGGGGCGAGATCACCTTGGCCCCGGTAAGATCAGTCACATAAAAG